>NZ_SSTC01000104.1 GCF_004801855.1 Pseudomonas sp. A-1
CGCCCGGCGCAGCCGCTCGCACGTCCCGAACCGGCCGGCCGCCCGCCGGCTCCCGCGGAGCGCACCGAGGCTGCGCCGGCGGCACCCGCCGGCCCTGTCGCCGAGGAGGAGCCTGCGGACGAGGGCGACGACTACGAGTCGATCGACATCGATGCCTATGCCTATCTGGAAAGCATGCAGCCGGTCGATGTGCACGAGCCGCTGGAGCCCGAGCCGGCCGAGGAGGTGTTGCCTGCGGCCCGCCCGGCCACCGGCCTGGCCGCCGAGTGGCTGGAACTGTTCCCGCGGCTGGGGCTGGCGGGCATGACCGCCAGCATCGCGGCCAACTGCAGCCTGGTGGCGAAGGACGGCGACCGCTGGCACCTGCACCTGGACCCGGGGCAGAGCGCGCTGTTCAACGCCGGTCAGCAGCGCCGCCTGACCGATGCGCTGAGCGGCTATCATGGTCGACCGTTGACCCTGCAGATCGATATCGTCCGGCCCGAGCAGGAAACCCCGGCTCAGGCCGCCGCCCGAGCACGCGCCGAACGCCAGCGCGCGGCCGAGGCGTCGATCCATGCCGACCCGCTGGTTCGGCAGATGATGGACCAGTTCGCCGCGGTGATCCGCGACGGCACCATAGTACCCCTGGACAATTGAGGTGATCCCATGATGAAAGGTGGCATGGCCGCGCTGATGAAGCAGGCCCAGCAGATGCAGGAAAAGATGCAGAAGATGCAGGAGGAGCTGGCCAACGCCGAGGTGACCGGCCAGTCCGGCGCCGGCCTGGTGAGCGTGGTGATGACCGGTCGCCACGACGTCAAGCGCGTCTCCCTGGACGACAGCCTGATGCAGGAAGACAAGGAGATCCTCGAGGACCTGATCGCCGCGGCGGTGAACGACGCCGTGCGCAAGATCGAGCAGAACAACCAGGAGAAGATGGCGGGCATGACCTCCGGCATGCAGCTGCCGCCCGGCTTCAAGATGCCGTTCTGATCCTGACTTTCCGTGCTGCGTATGGCGCACCCCGGGTGATCGCTCTGTCGCATCCGTAGGGGGCGCCGCGCGCACCACGCACTTCGACGGTAATTTCCATGAGTTTCAGCCCCCTGATCCGCCAGTTGATCGACGCCCTGCGCATCCTGCCGGGCGTCGGTCAGAAGACCGCCCAGCGCATGGCGCTGCACCTGCTCGAGCGCGACCGCAGCGGCGGCCTGCGCCTGGCCCAGGCGCTGAGCCGGGCGATGGAGGGGGTCGGCCATTGCCGGCAGTGCCGCACGCTGAGCGAGGACGAGCTGTGCCCGCAGTGCAGCGATCCGCGCCGTGACGACGAGCTGCTCTGCGTGGTGGAGGGGCCGCTGGACGTGTTCGCCGTGGAGCAGACCGGCTATCGCGGGCGCTACTTCGTGCTCAAGGGCCACCTGTCACCACTGGACGGTCTGGGGCCGGAAGCCATCGGCATTCCCGAGCTGGAGGCGCGCGTCGCCGCCGGCGCGTTCAGGGAGGTGATCCTGGCGACCAACCCGACGGTCGAGGGCGAGGCCACGGCCCACTACATCGCGCAGCTGCTGGCGCCACGCGGCCTGGTGCTGTCGCGCATCGCCCATGGCGTGCCGCTGGGTGGCGAGCTGGAGCTGGTCGATGGCGGTACCCTGGCGCATGCCATGGCGGGGCGCCGGCCGATCGGCCTGTAAGCCACCGGAAATGCACAACGCCCGCTGCGGCTTGCCGGAGCGGGCGTTGTTCTTTGCGTGCTGCCGTGTGGCTCAGCCTTCCAGGCGGCCGCCGGCCAGACTGCACAGCTCGACCGAGTCGAGGATCTGCACTTCCTTGCCTTCGGCCAGCAGCAGGCCGTTCTGCTGGAAGCGGGTGAACACCCGCGACACGGTTTCCACGGCCAGACCCAGATAGTTGCCGATCTCGCTGCGCGACATGGCCAGGCGGAACTGGTTGGCCGAGTAGCCGCGGGCGCGGAAGCGTGCGGAGAGGTTGACCAGGAAGGTGGCGATGCGCTCGTCGGCGGTCTTCTTCGACAGCAGGAGCATCATCTGCTGGTCGTCGCGGATCTCGCGGCTCATCATGCGCATCAGCTGGCGGCGCAGCTGCGGCAGTTGTACCGACAGCTCGTCGAGCTTCTCGAAGGGGATCTCGCACAGCGAGGTGGTTTCCAGCGCCTGGGCCGACACCGGGTAGGCCATGCCATCCATCCCCGACATGCCGACCAGCTCGCTGGGCAGGTGGAAGCCGGTGATCTGCTCCTCGCCGCCGTCGGTGACGCTGAAGGTCTTCAGCGCGCCGGTGCGCACGGCGAACACCGAATTGAAGCTGTCGCCCTGGCGGAACAGGAACTCGCCCTTCTTCAGCGGCCGGCCGCGCTTGACGATGTTGTCCAGCGCGTCCATGTCCTCGAGATTGAGGGACAGCGGCAGGCACAGCGGGGCGAGGCTGCATTCCTTGCAGTGCGCCTGCGGCAGGTTGCGTGCCTTGATGGTGTCTTGGCCGGCAGTCATGGCGAATCCTTACCTAATACAACAGAAAGTTGGGCAAGGTTACCCCAGCCAGCCGGAGGCTGCCAGTGTGCCGCCGCGACCATTTGGCTCAGATGACGCGGGAGAAGCGCTGGGTGTCGAGCATCGGCAGGTAGCGGTCGAACAGCATGCACACCGAGCGCACCAGCAGCCGGCCGGCCGCGGTGATGTCGATGCCCCGGGGGTCCAGCTGGATCAGGCCGTCCTCGGCGACACGCTGCAGGCTTGGCCAGACATCGTTGAAGTAGCCGCGGAAGTCGATGTTGAACTGCTCCTCGATCTCGGCGAAGTCGAGCCGGAAGTGGCAGATCAGCTGCTGGATCACCGCGCGGCGGATGCGGTCGTCGCTGGTGCAGTGCAGGCCGCGGCGGGTGGCGAGCTGATTGGTGTCGAGGGTGCTCTGGTAGTCGGCGATGTCGCTGCTGTTCTGGCAGTAGAGGTCGCCGATCTGGCTGATCGACGACACGCCGAGGCCGATCAGGTCGCAGTGGCCGTGGGTGGTGTAGCCCTGGAAGTTGCGCTGCAGGCTGCCTTCCTCCTGGGCGATGGCCAGTTCGTCGTCGGGCAGGGCGAAGTGGTCCATGCCGATGTAGCGATAGCCGGCGGCCGTCAGTTGCTCGATGGTGCGCTGCAGCATCTCCAGCTTGGCGCCGGGGCTGGGCAGGTCCGCGGCGTTGATCCGCCGTTGCGGCATGAAGCGCTCGGGCAGGTGCGCGTAGTTGAACACCGACAGGCGATCGGGCTGCAGGGCGATGACTTCCTCGACGGTCCTGGCGAAGGACTCGGGGGTCTGCAGCGGCAGGCCGTAGATCAGGTCGATGTTGACCGAGCGGAACTGCAGGGTGTGGGCGGCCTCGACGATGGCGCGGGTTTCCTCGACGCTCTGCAGGCGGTTGACCGCGCGCTGCACGGCCGGGTCGAAGTCCTGCACGCCGAGACTGACGCGGTTGAAACCGATGTCGCGCAGCAGGCCCATGGTTGCCCAGTCGGCCTCGCGCGGGTCGATCTCGATGCTGTAGTCGCCGGTGTCGTCGTCCAGCAGGTGGAAGTGCTGGCGCAGGCCGGTCATCAGCTGGCGCAGCTCGTCGTGGCTGAGGTAGGTCGGCGTGCCGCCGCCGAAATGCAGCTGCTCGACCAGTTGGTCGGGCGAGAGGTGGCGACTGATCAGTTCCGCCTCGCGCAGCAGGCGCTGCAGGTAGGGTGCGCTGCGCCCGCGGTCCTTGGTGATGACCTTGTTGCAGGCGCAGTAGTAGCAGATGTGGGCGCAGAACGGCACGTGCACGTACAGCGACAGCGCGCGTCTGGCCTGGGCGCTGTCGCGCAGGGCGTGGAGCAGGTCGAAGGGACCGATGCCGTCGTGGAACTGCACGGCGGTCGGGTAGGAGGTATACCGCGGCCCGGCCAGATCGTAACGGCGGATCAGATCGGTATCCCAGCGGATGGCGTCGAGCATGCGGTTGTCTCGGATTATCAGACGTGCTTTGCAGTCTAGAGTCCGGGCTGCGGGGGGGTGTTGACTTGCATCAACCGCTTCAGTGTGCGCCTTGCAGGCTGGCGTGGCCGCCGCCGTGGCCCATCAGCCAGTCCTGGTGCGGGCCGGGCAGGGTCCACAGGCCGAACAGGATCACCAGCATTCCGCCGGCGATGCGCACGCCGCGGCGGCGCAGCAGGGCGGTCAGCCGCTCGGCGGCCAGTCCGGTGGCCAGCAGCACCGGCAGGGTGCCGAGGCCGAAGGCCAGCATCAGCAGGGCGCTGTCGAGGGCGTCGCCCTGGCTGGCGGCCCACAGCAGTGTGCTGTAGACCAGGCCGCAGGGCAGCCAGCCCCACAGTCCGCCGAGCAGCAGGGCGCGTCGTGCGTCGCGTACCGGCAGCAGGCGGCGGGCCAGCGGTTCTATGTGGCGCCAGAGCAGGCGGCCGGCGCCTTCGATGCGGGTCAGGCCGCCCCACCAGCCGGCCAGGTACAGGCCCATGGCGATCAGCAGCAGGCCGGCGAGCGCGCGCAGCACGGTCGCCGCCGGGCCGCTGGCCAGCGCCCAGCCGGCGGTGCCGAGCAGCAGCCCGGCGAGGCCGTAGGAGGCGATGCGCCCCAGGTTGTAGGCCAGCAGCAGCTGCAGGCGGCGCGGCCGCTGCTCGGCGGGGATGGCCATGGTCAGCGCGCCCATCAGACCGCCGCACATGCCGATGCAGTGCCCGCCGCCGAGCAGGCCGAGGACCAGGGCCGAGACCAGCAGGGGCAGCAGTTCAGCCACGCGGCGGCTCCCCGTCGCCGCGTTTGCCATCGCCGTGGCCGGAGCTGGCTTCGTCGATGCCGGCCTGGTGCTGGGGATCCTCGTCGTCGAACAGGATGCTGTGCGCCGGGCTGTCGAGGTCGTCGTACTGGCCGTTGTCGACGGCCCAGAAGAACATCCAGATGGCCAGGGCGACCAGCACCACGGCGACCGGGATCAGCAGGTAGAGGGCGGACATGGGAACCTCCGGGTCAGGGGCGGCTGCTGGCGTCGGCCAGGACCGCGGGGGCATGGCCGGTGGCGGCGGCGACCGGCCGGCTGCCGGCTTTCACCCGGCTCAGGCGCAGGGCATTGAGCACCACCACCAGCGAGCTGGCCGACATGCCGATGGCCGCCCAGCCGGGGGTGATCCAGCCGAGGGCGGCGAACGGCAGGATCAGGCCATTGTACAGGCAGGCCCAGGCGAGGTTCTCGACGATGATGCGACGGGTGCGTCGCGCGACGTCCAGCGCCTGCACCAGGCTGGCCAGGCGGTTGGACAGCAGCACGGCATCGGCGCTGGTCTTGGCCAGGTCGGTGGCGCTGCCCATGGCCACGCTGATGTCGGAGCCGGCCAGTACCGGTACGTCGTTGACGCCGTCGCCGAGCATCAGCACGCGGCGTCCCTGCTGGTGCAGCTCGCGCAGCACGGCGAGCTTGGCGTCCGGAGTGAGGCCGCCGCGGGCGTCGTCGATGCCCAGTTCGGCGGCGACGCTGGCGACCATCGGCGAGCTGTCGCCGGACAGCAGCAGCACCTGCCAGCCGCGGGCGCGGGCGGCGTCGACCAGCGCGCGGGCGTCGCCGCGCAGGCGGTCGTCGAGGCGCAGCCAGGCCAGCGGTCCCTGCTGGTCGCCGAGCAGCAGCCACTGGCCCGGTTCGGCCGGCATGGCCGGCGGCGTCTGGCCGGCCAGCTGGCTGACGAAGACCGGCTCGCCGATGCGCAGGCGACGGCCGTCGACCCGCCCGTCGAGGCCCTTGCCGGGTTCGCTGTGCACTTCCTCGGCGGCCAGCGGGGCGCGCCCGAAGGCGCGGGCGATGGGATGCTCGGAGCGGTTTTCCAGGACGGCGGCCAGGCCCAGGCATGCCTGGCTGTCGAGGGCGCCGAGCGGGCGCACCTCGCGCAGGGTCAGGCGGCCTTCGGTGAGGGTGCCGGTCTTGTCGACGATCAGGGTGTCGATCTGGTTGAGGCTTTCCAGCACGTGGCCGCGGGTCACCAGCAGGCCGAGCTGGTGCAGGCTGCCGGTGGCGGTGGTCAGCGCGGTGGGGGTGGCCAGCGACAGGGCGCAGGGGCAGGTGGCGACCAGCAGGGCGAGGACGATCCAGAACGCCCGCTCGCTGTCGATCTGCCACCAGACCGCGCCGACCACCGCGGCGGTGAGCAGCACGATGACCAGGAACCACTGCGCCACCTTGTCGGCCAGCTGCGCCAGGCGCGGCTTGTCGGCCTGGGCGCGCTCGAGCAGGCGGACGATGGCGGACAGGCGGGTGTCGTCGCCGAGCGCCTCGACCTGCAGGGTCAGCGGCCCCTCGACGTTGAGGGTGCCGCCGGTGACGCGCTGGCCGACGCCGCGCGGCTGCGGCAGGTATTCGCCGGTGAGCAGCGACTCGTCGATGCTCGACTGGCCGGCGAGGATGGTGGCGTCGGCCGGGATCACCGCGCCGGGCGGCACCAGCACGCGGTCACCGAGCTGCAGCTCGCTGAGCAGGATGCGCTGGCTCTGCTCCTGGTCGTCCAGGCGCAGGCAGGAGGCCGGCAGCAGGTTGACCAGCTGGGCGGTGACCTGGGCGGTGCGCTCGCGGGCGCGGCGCTCCAGGTAGCGGCCGGCGAGCAGGAACAGGGCAAACATGCCGACGGCGTCGAAGTACAGCTCGCCCTCGCCGCTGACGGTGGCCCACAGGCCGGCGACGTAGGCGCCGCCGATGGCCAGCGACACCGAGACGTCCATGGTCAGGTGGCGGGTGCGCAGGTCGCGCAGGGCGCCGCGGAAGAACTGCCCGCAGCAGTAGAAGACGATCGGTGTGGTGAGGAACAGGCTGGTCCAGCGCAGGATGCGGTCGAAGCTGTGACTGAGGTCGAGGTTGAACTCCGGCCAGGTGGCCATCGAGGCCATCATCACCTGCATCCACAGCAGGCCGGCGACGCCGAGCTGGCGCATCGCCCGGCGATTCTCCCGCTGCATCTGCTCGGCGGCGGCGTCGGCCTGGTAGGGGTGCGCGGCGTAGCCGATCCGGCGCAGCTCGGCGAGCAGCTGGCTGAGCGGCAGGCGGGCGTCGTCCCAGCGTACCTGCAGGCGCTGGTTGGACAGGTTGAGGCTGGCCTCGCTGACGCCGGGCAGCTTCTTCAGGTGGTGCTCGATCAGCCAGCCGCAGGCGGCGCAGCTGATGCCCTCGATCAGCAGGCAGGTCTGCGCCTGTTCGCCGTTGTGCTGGACCAGGCCCTGCTGCACGTCAGCACGGTCATAGAGGGCCAGTTCGTCGCTCAGGGCCTTGGGCAGCGCCTCGGGGTTGGCGGCGGTTTCGCTGCGGTGGCGATAGTAGCTTTCCAGACCGCCGGCGACGATGGCCTCGGCCACCGCCTGGCAGCCCGGGCAGCACATAGCCCGCGATTCGCCGAGCACGTGGGTGTGGTAGGGGCTGCCGTCGGGAACCGGCAGCCCGCAGTGGAAGCAGGGCAGGGGCGTGGTCATGCCGCGGCGATCAGGGCGCGAGCTGGATCGGACGGCCGTCTTCCAGGACGAATTCGTCGAACAGGCGCCAGTCCTTGCCGCCCTCGCTGCCGATCAGCTCGACGAAGCGGCGGCCGCTGACCGCATCCTGCATCTGGCCGCGGTACAGCCCGGCCTCGCCGGCCACCGGCTGGAGAATGACGCGGCGGTCGCGCTCCGGCTGGGTCGGCGAGATCAGGTTGAGCACCAGCTGCGCCGGCTGGCTGATGCCGCTCAGGCGCAGCTCGGCGCTGCCGGCCTGCTCGTCGAGGGTCAGGCCGGCCTGCATGCCCAGGCGCTTGGCCAGTTGCTCGCGCTCGAGCGACTGGTTGATGCCCTTGCCGACGTCGTAGTAGTTGTCGGCCACCAGGGTGTCGGCGGTACGTACGGATACCACCACCAGGGTCACCCCCAGCACCACGGCGATGGCCAGGATGGCGATGACGAACCAGGCCCAGAACTGCTTGTACCAGCGACTGGTGATCTCGGGCTGCTGCATGCTCTCTCTCTACTGTCAGCGGACGCGCGGGCCGATGAAGCGGCTTTCGGCGTCGAAGGTCTTGCCGGGAAGATCGGCGGCCTGGATTGTAAAGAGAATCTCGTTGGTGGTGGAAGGCAGCTTTTCCGGATCGATGGACAGCTCGATCGGTACCGACAGCACCTCGCCGGCGGCGGCGCGCACCTCACGGCTGCCTTCCAGGGCCAGGCCGTCGAGCCCCTCGACGCCGATGGTGTAGACGTGCTCGCGCTGGTCCTTGTTCATGATCCGCAGGGTGTAGACGTTCTCGATGCGGCCTTCCTCGTTCTCACGATAGAGCACGCGGTCCTTGAGCACGTCCAGCTCGGCCAGCGGGCGCATCAGCAGGGCGGTACCGAAGGCGCCCATCATGATCAGCAGGGCGATGGCGTAGCCGATCAGGCGGGGGCGGACGATATGGGTCTTGTGGCCGTTGAGGTTGTGCTCGGTGGTGTAGCCGACCAGGCCGCGCGGATAACCCATCTTGTCCATGATGCTGTCGCAGGCGTCGACGCAGGCGGCGCAGCCGATGCAGGCGATCTGCAGGCCGTTGCGGATGTCGATGCCGGTCGGGCAGACGTGCACGCACATCTTGCAGTCGATGCAGTCGCCGAGGCCCTGGGCCTTGTAGTCGGCATCCTTCTTGCGCGGGCCGCGCCTCTCACCGCGGTTGGCATCGTAGGAGACGATCAGGGTGTCCTTGTCGAACATCACGCTCTGGAAGCGCGAGTAGGGGCACATGTGGATGCACACCTGCTCGCGCAGCCAGCCGGCGTTGCCGTAGGTGGCCAGGGTGAAGAAACCGACCCAGAACAGCGCCCAGCCCTCGAGGTTGAAGGTGGCGAGATCGACCACCAGCTGGCGGATCGGGGTGAAGTAGCCGACGAAGGTCAGCGCAGTGAGCAGGGCCACGCCCAGCCAGATGGCGTGCTTGGCGGTCTTGCGCAGGAACTTCTCGGCGCTCATCGGCTGCTTGTCGAGCTTCATGCGCTGGTTGCGGTCGCCCTCGGTGACCTTTTCCGCCCACATGAACACCCAGGTCCACACGCTCTGCGGGCAGGTGTAGCCGCACCAGACGCGGCCGGCGAACACGGTGATGAAGAACAGGCCGAAGGCGCAGATGATCAGCAGCCAGGACAGCAGCATGAAGTCCTGCGGCCAGAAGGTGGCGCCGAAGATGTAGAACTTGCGCTCCGGCAGGTTCCACCAGACGGCCTGGCGATCGCCCCAGTTGAGCCAGGCGGTGCCGAAGAACATCAGGAACAGGAAGGCGCCACTGACCAGGCGGATGTTGCGGAACAGCCCGGTGAAGGACTTGGTGTAGATCATCTCGCGCTTGGCGTAGAGGTCCACGCTTTCGCCTTTCTTGACAGGGGCGGGGGTTACATCCTGTACGGGAATCTTGTCGCTCATCGGTCTCTACCACGGCTGGAGGAGGAGAGGTGCCTCGCGGTACATGGCCACGGGGGCTGTTCACCATGGGTGCAATGGTACGCCTAATGGCGACGGGCTGCATGCGACGGGTCGTCGCGCGATACCTGGTGGGGTATCGCGTTGGCGTGGTTTTTGTGATTCGCGCGCAATGAAAAACGCCGCCCTCCGGAGGCCGGGGGGCGGCGTTGTCGGTTACGACCCTGGCGCTTACTTCTGCGACAGGCTGTACACGTAGGCAGCCAGCAGGTGCACCTTGTCGTTGCCGAGCAGCTCCTGCTGCGCCGGCATCTGGCCCTGGCGGCCGAGGCGGATGGTCTGCTGCAGCTGGGTCAGGCTCGAGCCGTACAGCCAGCCGGCGCTGGCGGTCAGGTCCGGGGCGCCCATGGCCGGAGTACCCTTGCCCTGCGGGCCGTGGCAGGCGACGCAGTTGGTGGCGAAGATCTTCTGGCCGGCGGCGACGTCGGCACCGTGGCCTTCCGGCAGTTTCAGGCCGGCCAGCTCGCTGCGCACGTAGGCGGCGACGTTCTTCACGCCATCCTCGCCGATGACCGCGGCCCAGGCCGGCATGATGCCGTGACGGCCGCCGAGGATCGAGGTCTTGATGGTGTCGGCCTCGCCGCCCCAGCGCCAGTGGGCGTCGGTCAGGTTGGGGAAGCCGTAGCTGCCCTTGGCGTCGGAGCCGTGGCACACCGAGCAGTTGGAGGCGAACAGACGCGCGCCCATCTTCAGGGCCTGCTCATCCTTGGCCACCTCGGCCACCGGCATGGCGGCGTACTTGGCGAACAGCGGGCCGTACTCGGCGTCGGCGCGGTCCATTTCCTTCTTCCACTGGTTGACGCCGGTCCAGCCGTTCTCATAGCCCGGCAGGACGCCCTTCCAGTTGCCCAGGCCCGGGTAGAGCACCAGGTAGCCGAGGGCGAAGATCACGGTGCCGACGAACAGCAGGAACCACCACTTGGGCAGCGGGTTGTCGTACTCCTCGATGCCGTCGAAGCTGTGGCCCACGGTCTGATCGGTGGTGTCCTGACGCTGGCCCTTGCGGGTCGCGAACAGCAGCCAGGTCAGCGCCACTATGGTGCCGAGGCTGAGTACGGTGACGTACCAATTCCAGAAACTGGTCATTCGTGCTTACTCCTAGAAGCTTCTTCTTCACGCTTTTCGGATTTGGGCTCATCGGCGAACGGCAGATTGGCCGCTTCGTCGAAGCTCTTCTTGCGCCTGCCGCTGAAGACCCAGAGCAGCAGGCCCACGAAGGCGATCAGTACGATGGCTGTGCCCAGTCCACGCAGAGTCCCGATATCCATGGTGCGTTACCGTTTGTTCTTGATGCTGGTGCCGAGGACCTGCAGGTACGCGACCAGCGCGTCCATTTCGGTCTTGCCCTTGACCGCGTCGCGGGCACCGGCGATGTCTTCCTCGGTGTACGGCACGCCCAGGGTACGCATGGCCTGCAGCTTGGCGGCGGTGTCCTTGCCGGTCAGCTTGTGCTCCACCAGCCAGGGGTAGGAGGGCATCTTCGACTCCGGCACCACGTTGCGCGGGTTGTACAGGTGGGCGCGGTGCCAGTCGTCGGAGTAGCGGCCGCCGACGCGGGCCAGGTCCGGACCGGTACGCTTGGAGCCCCACAGGAACGGGTG
>NZ_SSTC01000105.1 GCF_004801855.1 Pseudomonas sp. A-1
GTCGTCGCGGTGGCGACCGGCGCCCGCTGGGCGGCCGGGCGCTCGCTGCGCTGCACGGGCGGCTCCGGGTGGCGAGGCCGGGTCGGCCGCTCTTCCTGGCGGGGCAGGATGCCGGCCTCGCGCAGGCGCCGGTCGAGGGCCGTGTACAGCTCGTCCAGCGAGGCCATGACCTGCTGCTCGAACAGCGCATAGAGGACGCGGCGGATCGCCAGCGGCAGGCCTTCGCCGGGCAGGGCCAGGCGGAAGGCCCCGGCGACGGCCTCGGGAGAGAAGGGGCTGTCCTCGTGCAGGGCGGCCTGCGGGTCCGGGCACAGCTGGGCCAGGCGCTCCTCCAGCGCGGGCAGCAGCGCCTGGCAGTGGTGTCGGCAGCGCTTGACCATGTTGGTCAGCAGCACGTTCTCCTCGAGCTCCTCGTGGGCCAGCAGCGACAGCGGCTGGCGCTCCTCGGGCGGCGGGGTGGCGCTGTTGGGATTGAGGCCCTCGAGGTAGGCGGCGAAGCCGCCGGCGAGCTGCTGGTGGAAGCGGCGCACGATCTGCGTGCGCTGCTGGCGCACCGCGCGCATGCCGTCGAAGTACAGCGCCTGCTCGAGGTTGTTGGCGGCCTTTTCGGCCTGGGCGAACAGGGCGTCGTCGACCTGTTCGAAGGCGCATGCCAGCTGCTGGTCGAGGTGGTTCATCACCAGTTGGCGGCAGCCCTGCTCCAACTGGCCGAAGCGTGGGCGGATGCTGCGCCCGGCAAGGGCGAGGGGAACGGGAGAATCTGGCGGTGGCGTGTGGCTCATGGAGGATCTGGCGGGCCCGCGCCCTGTACTCTCGAAAGGAGTGCACATATAACAAGTGCCGGGGGCTCTGCCAAGCATGGAAAAAAAATGCCGCAGGGGGTTGACGGAGAAATATAAATCCGTAGAATGCCGCGCCACTGACACGGGAAATCGGCAACACCGATCACCGTAGAGGGTTGGAAGTCTCGACGTTCCGCGATAGCTCAGTCGGTAGAGCAAGTGACTGTTAATCACTGGGTCCCTGGTTCGAGTCCAGGTCGCGGAGCCAACTTCCAGGCGGGGTATAGCGCAGTCCGGTAGCGCGCCTGCTTTGGGAGCAGGATGTCGGGAGTTCGAATCTCTCTACCCCGACCAGTTTTGGGTCGTTAGCTCAGTGGTAGAGCAGTTGGCTTTTAACCAATTGGTCGTAGGTTCGACCCCTACACGACCCACCACATTCCCTTCCTCGGAAGGACAAGAAGCTGGAAGTGCCGCGAGGCCTTCCGGCTTTTTTGTTTGCGCGCGTTTTTTGCCCGCCTGAGCAGGGCGACCGGCGGTTGTGCCGCCGGTCGGGTGCTGCCGTCAGTGCAGCTTGAGACGCGGCTCGGTGCTGCGGCCGAGGCGGTCGCTGAGCATCAGCAGCAGGGTGCGGAACGGGCCGTACAGCGCCATCTGGTGCAGGCGATACAGCGAGATGTAGAACCAGCGGGCCAGACGCCCCTCCAGCATCACGTCGCCGGTCAGGTTGCCCATCAGGTTGCCCACCGCGCTGAAGCTCGACAGCGAGATCAGCGAGCCGTAGTCGCGGTAGCGGTACTCCAGCAGCGGTTCGCCCTGAAGGCGGCGCGCCAGCGACTTGGCCAGCAGCGAGGCCTGCTGGTGCGCCGCCTGGGCGCGCGGCGGCACGTTCTTGCCGTCCGCCATCGGACAGGCAGCGCAGTCGCCGAGGGCGAAGATGTTCTCGTCGCGGCTGGTCTGCAGGGTCGGGAGCACCACCAGCTGGTCGATGCGGTTGCTTTCCAGGCCGTCCAGCTCGCGCAGGAAGCCCGGAGCGCGGATGCCGGCGGCCCAGACCTTGAGGCTGGCCGGCACGAACTGGCCGTCGGCGGTATGCAGGCCCTCGGCGGTGACTTCCCGGACCGGCGAGTTGACCAGCACCTTGATGCCGAGCTTCTCCAGGGTGCCGTGGACGATGCCGCTGAGCCGCGCGGGCAGCGCCGGCACTACCCGCGGGCCGGCCTCGATCAGGGTCAGGTTGAGGTTTTCCGGGCGGATGCCATCCAGGCCGTAGTCGGCCAGCAGCAGGGCGGCATGGTGCAGTTCGGCGGCCAGCTCGACGCCGGTGGCGCCGGCGCCGACGATCGCCAGGTTGATCTGCGCGCTGCCGTGCTGGCGGGCCTGGGCGTGGGCGCACAGGTACTGGTCGAGCAGCAGGTCGTGGAAGCGTTCGGCCTGGTCGCGCGAGTCGAGGAACAGGCAGTGTTCCGCGGCGCCTTGGGTGCCGAAGTCGTTGGTCTTGCTGCCGACCGCCAGCACTAGGGTGTCGTAGGCGATCTCGCGCGCAGGCACCTGCTCGACGCCGTTCTGGTCATGCTTGGCGGCCAGCAGGATGGTCTTGCGCGCGCGGTCGAGGCCGCACATGCGCCCGGGCTGGAACTTGAAGTGGTTCCACTTGGCCTGGGCCACGTAGTTCAGCTCGTCCTCCGAGGAGTTCAGCGAGCCGGCGGCCACCTCATGGAGCAGCGGCTTCCAGATGTGGGTGAGGTTGGCGTCAACCAGGGTGATGCGCGCCTGGCCGCGCTTGCCCAGGCTGCGGCCCAGGCGGGTGGCGAGTTCGATCCCGCCGGCGCCGCCGCCGACGATCACGATGTGATGGGTCATGGGGATGTCTCACAAGGCTTGGAAAAACCGGGAGCGACTGGCTGGCGGCCTGCAGGGCGATCATGTGACCAGCGAGCTCAGCAGGCGGCTCAGCAGGCCCAGGCCGACGACCACGGCCAGCAGGGCGAGCATCAGGCGCCAGGGCCGGAACGGCTGGCGCTTGACCTGATGCTGCGGGGAGCTGAGATAGTGCTCGACCCGGCGCTGGTCCTCGGGGTTCAGACGGCTGGACATGGCAGTCTCGAAAAAAGGCAATGCGACCATTCTAGGCGTTGCGTCATGTGCGGCTCAATGCCGCATTGGGAGGAAAGACTCCGGGAGGAGAGGCTCACAGCCCCATCTCCACGTCGAACAGCAGGGTGCGCGCCTGGTTGTCGCGCAGGAAAGCCGGGGCGTCGGCGTGGGCGAACAGCACGCGGGCGTAGTTGGGACCGACGATCGACAGCGAGCGCCAGCCCTGGCGCAGGTACTCGCTGGGGGGCGGGAAGGCGCTGTTGAAGTCGGGGATCTCGCGCTTGAAGCTGATGTAGGCGAGGAGGTCCAGCTCGCCGAGGTCGATGCCGCGCTCGTCGTAGTTGTGCGCCTTCTTGCGCAGGGTCGGGCCGAGACGCTGCTGCACCTCGCTCAGCGGGATGCGCCGCGGCCGGGGTTCGTGGCGCTGCAGCTGGGCCAGGGTGCGGGCGGCGCGGCGGCGCTCCAGCTCCTCGCGCCATTCGTCGTTGAGGCGCCGGCCCTCGTCGATGACGAAGAACACCTCGAAGCAGGCGTCGCGGTACAGCACGTCCGGCGGCTGCTGGGCCGGTGCGGCGAAGTCCTCGGTGCGGTGGGCGATGTTCAGCGCCTGCAGCAGGCGCTGGCAGACCCAGCGTTCGCGCTCCCACTTGCGGCCGTTGGAGAGAAAGTCGGTGGCCGCCTCGGCCTGGCGCACCAGATGGTGCAGGTAGTCGCGTTCGTCCATGCCGCAAGTGTAGTCGCCGGCGGCCCCGCCAGGTTGTCGCAGCCGCTCTGGCCGCTGCGGCTGCGGTGTAAACTCGGCATAGCGACCCCCGGAGTAGCCATGCAGCTGCGCGAAGCCACCCCCGACGATCACGCCGTCCTCCACGCCCTGTGGGCGCGCACGCCGGGCATCCAGCTGCGCGCCGAGGACGCCCTGGAGCCCTACTGCGCCTACCTGGCGCGCAATCCCGGCCTCAGCCTGGTGGCCGAGGCGGATGGCGCCATCGTCGGCAGCCTGCTGGCCGGCCACGACGGTCGGCGCGGCTACCTGCAGCATCTGGCGGTCGATCCGTACTACCGGCGCCTCGGCATCGCCTCGGCGCTGATCGCCGCGGTGCTGGCGCGCCTGGCGGCGCAGGGCATCGTCAAGAGCCACGTGTTCGTCCTCGATGGCGAGCCCGCGGCGCTGGCTTTCTGGCGCGCCCGCCGCGGCTGGGGCGAGCGCCACGACATCCGCGTCTTTTCCACCCTGGAGCAACCACGATGAAACCCTGGATATGGCTGGGCCTGGCCCTGCTGGCCGGCAGCGCGCAGGCGCTGGAGAGCGGCGAGCGCCTGGCGCCCTGGACCCTGAGCGATCAGTTCGACGCGCCCTACACCCTGAACGACGACCTGCGCATCCTGCTGGTGGCGCGCAGCATGGATGGCGCCAAGCTGCTCGACGCCGCACTGGAAGGGCGGCCCAAGGGCTACCTGGAGGCGCGCCGAGCGCTGTTCGTCGCCGACATCAGCCGCATGCCCGGGCTGATCGGCAAGCTGTTCGCCATTCCGGCCATGCGCGACTACAGCTACCGCGTGCTGCTCGACCGCGAGGCGCAGGTGGTGCCGCAGTACGCCGCGCCCGAGGGCGGCGTGCTCTGGCTGCAGCTGGAGCAGGGCGTGCTGCGCGAGCGGCGCACCTTCAGCGACGCGCTCGCGCTGCGCGCGGCGCTGGAGCAGGTCGCGCCGTGATCACCGCCGCGCTGCTCAGCGAATCCAGCCTGTGGCTGGGCGCCCTGCTGTTCCTGCCGCTGCTGCTGGCGGCGCTGTGGCATGCGCCCTGGGTCGAGCTGTTCAGCGACTTCCGCCGCCAGCACCTGCTGTTTGGCACCGTGCTGGCGCTGTTCCTGCTGTGGCTGGTGCGCCGCGACTTCGCCTCCGGGCTGTCCTTCCACTTCATCGGCATGACCGCGGTGACCCTGCTGCTCGACTGGCCGCTGGCGGTGCTGTCGGCCTTCGTCGCGCAGCTGGCGCTGGTCGGCCTGGGCCGCCAGGATGCCGCGGCGCTGGGGGTCAACGCGGTGCTGCTGATCCTCATCCCGGTGCTGGTCACCGAGGCTTGCGCGCGCGGCGTCGAGCGCCTGCAGCCGCGCAACCTGTTCGTCTACATCTTCTTCAGCGGCTTCTTCCCGGCGGCGCTGGTGGCCGTGCTGGTGCTGCTGGCCGGCCTCGGCGTGCTGCTGGTGGACGGCATCTACCAGATGCCGCCCTGGCTGGACGACTTCGCCGGCTACCTGTGGCTGATCATGTTCCCCGAGGCGTTCATCAACGGCACGGTGGTCACCGCGCTGGTGGTGTACTACCCGGAGTGGCTGGAGACCTTCAACCGCACCCGCTACCTGCAGGCGCCGTGGAAGGAGGAGGACAAGGACAGGAAGGAGGAGGACGGTGGGAGCTGAGGCTCAGGCTGCGCGCTTTTCCGGGCCCGCATAGCAAGAAGCCTCCCGGTCGGTGAACCGGAAGGCTTCGCGGCGGTAGCTGCCCTTGCCCTTGGCGGGTCGTTCCTGGCGGCAGCGGAACAGGGGCTGGGCGACCAGGGATTTGGCCTTGTTCGGGCCGGCTTTGCGTGGCTTGGCCATGACCTTTCCTCGTGCGGAGCCGGCGAGCGTGCCGGCGCGCGCATCATCGGCCGCTGTACGAAAAATGTCCAGTGATGTCGTGCGCAAATCGAGCGGAACTATTCGCTGGGCAGGTTGAGGCGCACGCCGGCGATCGCCAGGGTCAGTTGCGCCAGGCCGTTCCAGGCGTTGCCGGGCGCCTGGCCCTTGATCTGCTCGTCGATGCGCTGGGCGTCGCGCAGCAGCTGGTTCCAGCGGCTGGCCGGATGGCGCTGCACGGCGCGGCCGACCAGGCCCTGGCGCTTGCCGAAGATCGGCGGCCTGGCCTGGGCGATCAGCCGCTCCAGCGGCAGACCCTGGCCATGCTGCTGGGCCAGGCCGGCGAGCAGGCGCAGCTCGCGCGCCAGGCCCCAGAGGATCACCGGCGCCTCCACGCCTTCGCCGCGCAGGCCCTCGAGCATGCGCAGGGCGTGCGCCGCCTCGCCGGCCAGCGCCGCGTCGAGCAGGCCGAACAGGTCGAAGCGCGCGCTGTCGGCGACGCTGGCCTGCACGGTGGCGGCATCCAGCTGGTTGCCCTCGACCAGCAGCTTGAGCTTCTCGATCTCCTGCACCGCGGCCAGCAGGTTGCCTTCGATGCGCGCCACCAGCAGGTCGATGGCCTCGGCACTCGCCGACAGGCCGGCCTGGGCCAGGCGCTGGCGGATCCACTGCGGCAGCTGCGCGGCATCCACCGGCCAGACCTGCACGAACTGGCAGTGCTCGCCGTCGATCAGCGCCTTGGCCCACTTGCTCTTCTGCGCCTTGCCGTCGAGCCTGGGCAGGCTGAGCAGCAGCACGGTGTCCTCGGCCGGGCGGGCGAGGTAGTCGAGCAGCACGGCGACGCCGTCGTCGCCCGGCTTGCCGGAAGGCAGGCGCAGCTCGAGCAGGCGTTTCTCGGCGAACAGCGACAGGCTGGCGCCGGCCTCGCGCAGCAGGTTCCAGTCGAAGCCGGCGTCGGCGTGGAACACCTGGCGTTCGCTGAAGTCGCGGGCGCGGCAGGCGGCGCGGATGGCGTCGCAGGCCTCCTGGCACAGCAGCGGGTCGTCGCCGCTGACCGCGTAGACCGGGGCGAGCGGACCCTGCAGGTGCTTGGCCAGTTGGGCGGGGTTGAGTTTCATCGGCAGGAAAAACGGGGCCCGCAGGCCCCGTGTCCGATCAGTGGGCCGGAGCCGTCGGCGCGCTCTGCCGCTCGGCTTCCGCGGCGGCGCGGGCCTCGGCTTCGGCCTTGGCGCGGGCGGTTTCCTCCAGCCTGGCGAGGCGCGCCGGGTTCAGCTGCTGCAGGCGCATGGCCAGTTGCTGGACCAGCTCGCGGCGCATCTCGACGCGCAGTTGCTGGGCCTCCTGGTCGGAGCCGATCAGGTTGTTGGCGTCGTGCACGTAGACCTTCTGCACCTCGAGGCGGTCGGCGAGCAGCAGCAGGTTGCCGCTGCGCACCTCGTAGTCGAGGCTGGCGCTCAGCTCGTTCTCGGCGCTGCGCGCCGCACTGGTGTAGCTGGCGGCGCGCTGGCGCTGGTCCTCGCGCACCAGCACCAGCTGGTAGGGCGCGCCGCCGTGCACGCGCACGCCGCTGCTTTCCAGCATGCGGCGCACGTCCTTGACCGTCTCGCCGTAGGCGTCGCGGGCGCTCAGGCCGAGCTCCTGCAGGGCGAAGTCGTCGCTGCCGGTGCCGCGCAGCTGGAAGCCGCAGGCCGTGAGCAGGGTGGTCAGCATCACCAGCAGCAGGCCGGACAGGCTACGTTTCATCAGGCATCCCTCGTGTGAAACGCCGCCCGCGCGGGGCGGGCGGCAGGTTGGACGGTGTCGGTCAGTTGGCGACGATGTTGACCAGCTTGCCGGGGACCACGATCACCTTGCGGATGGTCGCGCCTTCGGTGAAGCGCAGCACGTTCTCGTTGGCGCGCGCGGCGGCCTCGACCTCCTCGCGGCTGGCCCCGGCGGCGACCTGGATCTCGCCGCGCAGCTTGCCGTTGACCTGCACCACCAGGGTCAGGGTGTCCTGCACCAGGGCGGACTCGTCGACCGCCGGCCAGGCGGCGTCGATCACCGCGTCGCCGTGGCCGAGCGCCTGCCACAGGGCATGGCTGATGTGCGGGGTGATCGGCGCCAGCAGCAGGGTCACGGCCTCCAGGCCTTCCTGCAGCAGGGCGCGGTCCTGCGCGCTCGAGGTCGGTGCCTTCTCCAGCACGTTCATCAGGGTCATCACCTGGGCGATGGCGGTGTTGAACTTGCGGAACTGGCCGATATCGGTACTTGCCTGTTTGATGGCCTGGTGGATGGCGCGGCGGACGTCCTTCTGAGCATCGTTCAGGCTGGCGCTGTCCAGCGCGCCCGGCAGGCCGGCGGCGACGTGGGCCTGGGCCAGGCGCCAGACGCGGCGCAGGAAGCGCGAGGCGCCCTCGACGCCGGAGTCGGACCACTCCAGGCTCATTTCCGGCGGAGCGGCGAACATCATGAACAGGCGGCAGGTGTCGGCGCCGTACTGTTCGATCATGGTTTGCGGGTCGACGCCGTTGTTCTTCGACTTCGACATCTTCTCGGTGCCGCCGATTTCCACCGGCAGGCCGTCGCTCTTCAGGCGCGCGGCGATGGCCTTGCCTTTGGCGTCGGTGTCGACCTCGACGTCGGCCGGGTTGAACCACAGCTTGCTGCCGTTCTCCTGCAGGCGGTAGTAGGTCTCGGCGATCACCATGCCTTGGGTCAGCAGGTTGGTGAACGGCTCGTCGCTGTCGACCAGGCCCTCGTCGCGCATCAGCTTGTGGAAGAAGCGCGCGTAGAGCAGGTGCAGGATGGCGTGCTCGATGCCGCCGATGTACTGGTCGACCGGCAGCCAGTGGTTGGCCGCGGCCTTGTCGACCATGCCGCCTGCGAACTGCGGCGAGGCGTAGCGGGCGTAGTACCAGGACGACTCGACGAAGGTGTCCATGGTGTCGGTTTCGCGCTTGGCCGGCGCGCCGCATTTCGGGCAGCTGCAGCTGTAGAACTCGGGCATGCGTGCCAGCGGGCTGCCGGCGCCGTCCGGCACCACGTCCTCGGGCAGCACCACCGGCAGCTGGTCTTCCGGCACCGGCACGTCGCCGCAGGCGTCGCAGTGGATGATCGGGATCGGGCAGCCCCAGTAGCGCTGGCGGCTGATGCCCCAGTCGCGCAGGCGGAAGCGGGTCTGCTTCTCGCCGTGGCCGGTTGCTTCCAGGTCGGCGACGATGGCGTCGAAGGCGGCCTGGAACTCCAGGTTGTCGTACTTGCCGCTGTTGACGGTGACCAGGTTCGCCTTGTCGGCGTACCAGTCCTGCCACTGGGCAGCGTCGAAGGCGGCGTCGCCCTCGGCCTGGCGGTAGACCTGCACGATCGGCAGGCCGTACTTGTTGGCGAACTCGAAGTCGCGCTCGTCGTGGGCCGGCACTGCCATCACCGCGCCTTCGCCGTAGCCGGCCAGCACGTAGTTGGCGACGAACACCGGCAGCTTGTCGCCGGTCAGCGGATGGACGACGAACTGGCCGGTGGCCATGCCCTTCTTCTCCATGGTCGCCACGTCGGCCTCGGCCACCGAGCCGGACTTGCATTCGGCGATGAAGGCGGCCAGCTCGGCGTTGCCCTCGGCGGCGCGCTGGGCCAGCGCGTGCTCGGCGGCGACGGCCACGTAGGTGGCGCCCATCAGGGTGTCCGGGCGGGTCGAGTAGACCTTCAGGCGGCCCTCGCCACCGCAGCTGGCGGCGTCGTAGTCGAACTCGATGTCGGCGCCGAAGCTCTTGCCGATCCAGTTGCGCTGCATGGTCTTGACCTGCTCGGGCCAGCCGTCGAGCTTGTCGAGGTCGGCGAGCAGCTCCTCCGCATAGGCGGTGATGCGGAAGTAGTACATGGGGATCTCGCGCTTCTCGATCAGCGCGCCCGAGCGCCAGCCGCGGCCGTCGATCACCTGCTCGTTGGCCAGCACGGTCTGGTCCACCGGGTCCCAGTTGACGGTGCCGTTCTTGCGGTAGATCACGCCCTTCTCGAACAGGCGGGTGAACAGCCACTGCTCCCAGCGGTAGTAGTCCGGCTTGCAGGTGGTGACCTCGCGCGACCAGTCGACGGCCAGGCCCAGGCTCTTCAGCTGGGTCTTCATGTAGTCGATGTTGGCGTAGGTCCAGGCCGCCGGCGCCACCTGGTTCTGCATCGCGGCGTTCTCCGCCGGCATGCCGAAGGCGTCCCAGCCCATCGGCTGCAGCACGTTCTTGCCCAGCATGCGCTGGTAGCGTGCGATCACGTCGCCGATGGTGTAGTTGCGCACGTGGCCCATGTGCAGCTTGCCGCTCGGGTAGGGGAACATCGACAGGCAGTAGTAGGTGTCCTTGCCGGGCTGCTCACTCACCTCAAAGGACTGGTGCGCGTCCCAGTGGGACTGCGCGGCGGCTTCGATCTCGCGGGGCTGATACTGTTCGTGCATGGCTCTGCCGGACTGGAAAAGAGGGGGGTAACGAAAGCCCCTAAGCATACATGACCCCCGCGGATCTGGGGAAACCCTGATCCGAGGGGGCGCGGGCGTCATGCCCGGGCTTCGCGGGCGGCCTGCAGGCGCTTCTCGGTGCTCTTCAGCAGACGCTCGGTGGCGACGATGGCGCGGGTATGGCGGCCCTCGCCGACCTTGCCGCCGGCATCGAACAGCTCGACGCGGAAGGCGTACAGCTTGCCCTCCATGCCGAGGAAGGTGGCACGGGCGCGCACCGTCTCGAACAGCGGGGTGGCGGCCAGGTGGGTGACGTCGACGCCGACGCCGACCGACAGCTCGCCGTCCCCGAGCAGCGGGCGCATCAGGCGGGCGGCGGCCAGCTCCATCAGGCCGACCATGCGCGCGGTGGCCAGCACGTCGGGGAAGTCGTCGCCGGGCTCGCTGCACAGGGTGCGCGGCGAGTCGCTGCCGGCCACGCGGTAGTCGAGTTCGTAGTGGCTGTCGACGGCCAGGGCCGGGGCATCGGGTCGGGTGGTCATGGCGGGATTCCTGCGAAGTGGCGAATGGAGCGCCATGCTAAGGGGGAGGGTCGGAACGAATCCACTCTATGATGCCGCGACCGTCGCCGGTCGGGACAAGGAGGATTGCGGTGCCGTTGCGCTATCTGTTCAAGCAGTTGCTGCTGCCGCCGGGCGGCCTGTTGCTGCTCCTGCTGCTCGCCTTCTGGTGGCGGACGCGCCGTCCGCGCCGGGCGCTGGCCTGCGCCGTGCTGGGGCTGGGCGGCCTGTGGCTGATGAGCCTGCCGGCGGTGGTCGAGCTGGGCGCGCGCCTGCTCGAGCACGAGCCGGCGCTGGAGCGGGCGGCGTGGCCGACGCTGGC
>NZ_SSTC01000106.1 GCF_004801855.1 Pseudomonas sp. A-1
CCGCGGCCAGCTGCGCGCGCGCCTGGCCCAGCACCTCGCGGCCGCCGCACAGCTCGGCCAGGGCGCGCAGCATGGCGCCCTGCTCGGTCGGCAGGCCGGCGGTCAGCTCGGCGATCTCGTCGATGGCCTTGCGCTGCAGGGCGTCGAACAGCTGCTGCTCGGCCTCGCCGGACAGGCCGGCGGCGCGGGCCAGGCCGCGGTAGATACCGACATGGCCGAGATCCATGTGCACGTCGGCGACACCGGCCAGCTCGAGCACCTCGAGCATCAGGCCGATGACCTCGCGGTCGCTGGCGGTGCTGGCGTCGCCGTACAGCTCGGCGCCGATCTGGATCGGGCTGCGCGAGGTGGACAGCGCCCGCGGCCGCGCATGCAGCACGCTGCCGGCGTAGCACAGGCGGCTCGGGCCCTCCTGGCGATGGGTGTGCGCATCGAGGCGCGCCACCTGCGGGGTGATGTCGGCACGGAAGCCCATCTGCCGTCCGGACAGCGGGTCGGTGACCTTGAAGGTGCGCAGGTCGAGATCCTGGCCGGCGCCGGTGAGCAGCGACTCCAGGTACTCGATGTGCGGAGTGATGACCAGCTCGTAGCCCCAGTTGCGGAACAGGTCCAGCACCTGACGGCGAGCCGTCTCTATGCGTGCCGCTTCTGCCGGCAGCACTTCCTCGATTCCGTCCGGCAGCAGCCAGCGGTCCAGCGTTGCCATATTGCCTCTCCCCTTTCGGCCGGGCGTGGTGTTCAACGGAGCCAGTAGAGCAGCGCCGTTCCCAGCAGCATGCTGCCCAGTCCGATCAGCCGCAGCTGGCGATCCTCCAGCCCGGCCAGACTGATGACAGCCTCGCGCCAGCGCCGCGGACAGAGGAAGGGCAGGATGCCCTCCAGCACCAGCAGCAGACAGAAAGCGATGCCGAGTTCTTGCCACATGGTTCCCGCAGACGCAAAAAAGCCGGGAAATCCCGGCTGACTCATGATAACACGTTTTCCCCGCGATCACGCCGGCGGCTGCACGGGCAGCCGCCGGGCGGACCGGTCAGGGCTTGACCTGCTCCAGATAGCGGAAGAAGTCGCCCTTGGGATCCAGCACCATCACGTCGCGCTTGCCGGCGAAGCTCTCGCGGTAGGCCTGCAGGCTGCGATGGAAGGCGTAGAACTCCGGGTCCTGGCTGTAGGCCTTGGCATAGATCGCCGCCGCCTGGGCATCGCCCTGGCCGCGCAGCTCCTCCGCCTCGCGGTAGGCCTCGGCCAGCAGCACGCGGCGCTGGCGGTCGGCGTCGGCGCGAATGCCCTCGGCCAGCTCGCGACCCTTGGCGCGGTGCTCGCGGGCCTCGCGCTCGCGCTCGGTGCTCATCCGCTCGAACACGCTGCGGTTGACTTCCTTGGGCAGATCGATGGCCTTGACCCGCACGTCGAGCACCTCGATGCCCAGCTCGCGGCGCGCCATGCGGTCGAGCAGCTGGGTAATGTCGGCCATCAGCGCATCGCGCTCGCCGGACACCACCTCATGCAGGGAGCGCTTGCCGAACTGGTCACGCAGACCGGACTCCAGTCGGCGCGACAGGCGCTCGTCGGCGATCTGCTTCATGCCCGAGGTGGCGGTGTAGAAGCGCTCGGCATCGGCCACCCGCCACTTGGCGTAGGCGTCCACCATCACCGCCTTCTTCTCCAGGGTGAGGAAGCGCTGGGTCGGCGAGTCCAGAGTCAGCAGGCGGGCATCGAACTTACGCACCTGGTTGACGTAGGGAATCTTCACATGCAGGCCCGGCGGCACGTCGGCCTGGACGATGCGACCGAACTGCAGCAGCACCGCCTTCTCGGTCTGCAGGACGATGTAGAAGCAGTTCCAGCCCACCAGCGCCAGCACGGCGGCGGCGATCAGGGCGATCAGCGACTTGTTGCTCATCAGCGGCTCTCCCTCGAACGCAGGTCACGCTGCGCATCCGAACCCACCCGTGGCGCCTCCACCGCACCGGACTGGATGCTCGGCATCACCGGCGTCGACAGCGGCGCGCGGCCTTCCATCATCTTGTCCAGCGGCAGATAGAGCAGGCTGTTCTGCCCCTGCTCGCTGCTCATCAGCACCTTGCTGGTATTGCCCAGCAACTCCTGCATGGTCTCCAGGTACAGGCGCTGGCGGGTCACCTCCGGGGCCTTGCGGTATTCGACCAGCAGCTTGCTGAAGCGGTCGGCCTCGCCCTGGGCGCGGGAGACCACTTCCTCGCGATAGCCGTTGGCGTCCTCGACGATGCGCTGGGCCTGGCCGCGCGCCTCGGGGATCACCCCGTTGGCGTAGGCCTCGGCCTGGTTCTTCTCGCGCTGCTCGTCCTCACGGGCCCGGATCACGTCGTCGAAGGCTTCCTGCACCTCGCGCGGGGCGGCGGCGCTCTGGATGTTGACCTGGGTGACGGTGATGCCGGTCTTGTAGGTGTCGAGGAAACGCTGCAGGCGCTCCTTGACGTCGGCGGCCATCTGCTCGCGGCCCTCGGTCAGCACCTGGTCCATCGAGGTCGAGCCGACCACGTGGCGCAGGGCGCTGTCGGTGGCGTGCTGCAGGCTGACTTCCGGCTGGTCGACGTTGAGCACGAACTCCTGCAGGTTGCTGACCCGGTACTGCACGGTCAGCGGCACCTCGATGATGTTCTCGTCCTCGGTGAGCATCTGGCCCTGCTTGCTGTAGGCACGCTCGCGGGTGACGTTTTCCTGGAACTTGCGGTCGATCGGCGGCAGATAGAGGTTCAGACCCGGCCCGACGGTCTCGTAGTACTTGCCGAAGCGCAGGATCACCGCCTGCTCCTGTTCGTCCACCACGTAGACGGCGCTGTACAGCCAGAGCGCGGCGAGCACGCCGAAGCCGATGGCCACGAGGCCGAGACCGCCGCCCGCGCCGCTGTCGCCGCTGCGCTTGCGACCACCGAACAGGCTGTTCAGGTTGTCCTGCAGCTTGCGCAAGGCTTCGTCCAGATCCGGTGGCCCCTGCCGACCGCCGCCACGGCGGCCGCCCCAGGGATCGTTGTCGTTCGAGTTGCCACCCGGCTCATTCCAGGCCATAGCGTTCTCCCCACTGATAACGCGTAGACGTGCCCACAGGGCACATCCGTCCATGCTACCGAAAGCCTCCGAGCGGCGGCAAAGCCGGGCGCCCGGGCTTTATTGCAAAGTGTGTTGCGCGAGAAAGTCGTCGGACTTCCAGCCCTCGCGACTGACCAGCTTGTTCAGCTCGACCCGCGGCAGGCGTACCTTCAACAGGATGGCACCTTCCTCGTCATGCTGCTCGTCCTGCACCGCACCGAGCGCGAACAGCTGGGCACGCAGGCGGCCGAGCTGCTGCGGCAGGCGCAGGATGCCGACGAACAGGTCATCGCCGAGCAGTTCGGTGATCGCCTGGCGCAGCAGGTCCAGGCCCTGCCCCTCGCGGGCCGACAGCCAGACACGCACCGGCTTGCCGCTGTCGTCGCGCTGGATCTGCGGCGCTACGTCGGGCAGCAGGTCGAGCTTGTTGTACACCTCGAGGGTCGGCAGCTGGTCGGCACCGATCTCCTTGAGCACCGAGTAGACCTGCTCGATCTGCAGCTGGCGCTCGGGCTCGTGGGCGTCGATCACGTGCAGCAGCAGGTCGGCGTTGCTCGACTCCTCAAGGGTGGCGCGGAACGCCTCGACCAGCTTGTGCGGCAGGTGGCGGATGAAGCCCACGGTATCGGCGAGGATCACCGGACCGACGTCGGCGAACTCGAGGCGGCGCAGGGTGGGATCGAGGGTGGCGAACAGCTGGTTGGCGGCGTAGACGTCGGCCTCGGTCAGCGCATTGAACAGCGTCGACTTGCCGGCGTTGGTGTAGCCGACCAGCGAGACCACCGGCACCTCGGCGCGCTTGCGCCCGCGGCGCGCCAGCTCGCGCTGGCTGCGCACCTTCTCCAGGCGCTGCTTGATCTGGCGGATGCGCACGCGCAGCAGGCGACGGTCGGTTTCCAGCTGGGTCTCGCCCGGGCCGCGCAGGCCGATGCCGCCCTTCTGCCGCTCGAGGTGGGTCCAGCCGCGCACCAGGCGCGTGCTCATGTGCTCGAGCTGGGCCAGTTCGACCTGCAGCTTGCCTTCATGGGTGCGCGCACGCTGGGCGAAGATGTCGAGAATCAGGCCGGTACGGTCGAGTACCCGGCATTCGAACTCGCGCTCGAGGTTGCGCTCCTGACTGGGAGTCAGGGTGTGGTTGAAGATGACCAGTTCGGCCTGCTCGGCCCTGACCTGCTCGCGGATCTCGTCGACCTTGCCGCTGCCGATCAGGAAGCGTGCCGTGGGCTGGTGCCGGGGTACGCTGATGAAGCCAGCGACCTCGGCACCCGCCGAACGGGCCAGTTCGAGAAACTCGTCGGGATCTTCACGCGCCTCGGGCGCCTGGCCGTCCAGATGAATCAGGATGGCCCGCTCGCCACCCTCGTGGCGCTCAAAGAACAAGACCGGCGGCTCCGCTTATTCGGCGTTGCCCGGCTCACCCGACTCGCTGCTGGGCAGACGGACCGGACGGCTGGGAACCACGGTGGAGATCGCGTGCTTGTAGACCATCTGGCTGACGGTGTTCTTCAGCAGGATGACGAACTGGTCGAACGACTCGATCTGGCCCTGCAGCTTGATGCCGTTGACCAGATAGATGGAAACCGGAACGCGTTCCTTACGCAGGGTATTCAGGTAAGGGTCTTGTAGCGAATGCCCTTTTGACATTTTCCACACTCCTTCAGGGGATAAGTAATTGTATTAATCAGGTCGAATTCGACGAAGTCATGGCTTGCGACGGCGCTTTCCCCACAGGATAGCCGGCTGCGGGCCGAAACTCAGCCATTAATGGCGACAGTCTGCAGGTATTTCAAGGTACGCGCGAGATTGTCTGCGGCCAGGCTGTCGAGCCAGTGCAGCGACGACCAACTGCGCAGCCAGGTGAACTGTCGCTTGGCCAGCTGGCGGGTGGCGATGATGCCGCGTTCGGCCATCTCCTCCCGGGTCAGACGGCCCTCGAGATATTCCCATACCTGCCGGTAGCCCACCGAGCGGATCGACGGCAGCCCCGGGTGCAGGTCGCCGCGCGCATGCAGCACTTCGACCTCGGCCACGAAGCCCTGTTCCAGCATCAGGTGAAAACGCCGGGCGATGCGCTCGTGCAGCAGCGCGCGCTGCGCCGGGGCGATGGCCAGGTGGGCGACAGTATAAGGGAAAGCCTGTGCGTGCGGCGCGCCGCCGTGCAGATTTTGCAACACCTGCTGGCGGCGGCGATGCTCGCTCATGTTCAGGCCGCTGACCCGGTACACCTCCAGGGCACGGACCAGGCGTTGCGGGTCGTTGGGATGGATGCGCGCCGCCGACTCCGGGTCGACCCGCGCCAGCTCGGCATGCAGCGCGGCGAGCCCCTCGGCGGCGGCCTGCGCCTCCAGCTGGGCGCGGACCTGCGGATCGGCCGAAGGCATGTCGGCCAGGCCCTCGAGCAGCGCCTTGAAGTACAGCATGGTGCCGCCGACCAGCAGCGGGATGCGCCCGGCGGCGGTGATCTCGGCCATGGCTGCCAGCGCATCGCTGCGGAACTCGGCGGCCGAGTAGCTCTCGGCCGGGTCGCGGATGTCGATCAGCCGGTGCGGGAACTCGGCGAGCAGCTCGCGCGGCGGCTTGGCGGTGCCGATGTCCATGCCGCGGTAGACCAGCGCCGAGTCGACGCTGACGATCTCGCAGGGCAGCACCCGCGCCAGCTCGATGGCCAGGTCGGTCTTGCCCGAGGCGGTCGGACCCATGAGGAAGATGGCGGGGGGCAGCGCGGACATCGGCGAACTCGGTGTAGGGATGAGGGAAGGCAGGGCGCTCAGCGTCCGCGCAGGAACAGCTTGTCCAGCTCGTCCATGCCCAGCTGGGTCCAGGTCGGCCGGCCGTGGTTGCACTGGCCGCTGCGCTCGGTGCTCTCCATGTCGCGCAGCAGGGCGTTCATCTCGGGCAGGGTCAGGCGGCGGTTGGCACGCACCGCGCCATGGCAGGCCATGGTCGCCAGCAGCTCGTTGAGATGGGCCTGGATGCGGTCGCTGGAGCCGTATTCGAGCAGGTCGCTGAGCACGTCGCGCACCAGCTGGCTGGCCTGCGCCTGCTTGAGCAGCGCGGGAATCTGGCGGATCGCCAGGGTTTCCGGCCCCAGGCGCTGCAGCTCGAAACCGAGGCGGGCGAACCAGGCGGCGTGCTCCTCGGCGCAGTCGGCCTCGCGCTGGCTGAGGGCGACGGACTCGGGCACCAGCAGCGGCTGGCCGCGCAGGCCCTCGCTGGCCATGGCGCTCTTCAGCCGCTCGTAGGTGATGCGCTCGTGGGCCGCGTGCATGTCCACCAGCACCAGGCCGTGGGCGTTCTCGGCGAGGATGTAGATGCCCTTGAGCTGGGCCAGCGCGTAGCCCAGCGGCGGCACGTCGCCCTGCCCCTCGGGCAGCGCCGCCGGCCCGGCCAGCGGAGCGAAGAACTCGCGGTAGGCGCCCTGCAGCTCGGCCTGCGGCTGGGCCGCCGGCGCCTGCACCGGCCGATAGGCGCCTCCACCGCCCGGACGGCTCTGCCCGCCGAGCGGCGCCTGCCAGGCCGGCTCCGCCGGCGTGGCAGCCGGCACATGCTCGGCCAGCACCATCTCGTTCTGCCCGGCGAACTCGCCGGCGGCCAGGCCAGTGACCTGCGGCTCGCCGCGCGGCGCAGTGGCGGGAGCCAGCTGGCTCTCCGGGCGCACGTCGGCCAGCGCGCGGTGCAGGGTGCCGTAGAGGAAGTCGTGGACCATCCGGCTGTCGCGGAAGCGCACCTCGTGCTTGGTCGGGTGCACGTTGACGTCGACCACCGCGGGGTCGATCTCGAGGAACAGCACGAAGGCCGGGTGGCGGCCGTTGTACAGCACGTCGCGGTAGGCCTGGCGCACCGCGTGGGCGACCAGCTTGTCGCGCACCATGCGGCCGTTGACGTAGAAGTACTGCAGGTCGGCCTGGCTGCGCGAGAAGGTCGGCAGGCCGACCCAGCCCCACAGACGCAGGCCGTTGCGCTCGAGGTCGAGCGGCAGCGCCTGCTCGAGGAAGGCCGGGCCGCAGACGCTGGCCACCCGCCGCGCGCGGCTGACTTCGTCCTTCGCCGGATGCAGGCCGAGCACGCCCTTGCCGTTGTGGCGCAGGTGGAAGCCGACCTCGAAGTGGGTCAGCGCCAGGCGCTTGATCACCTCCTGCAGGTGGTCGAACTCGGTCTTCTCGGCGCGCAGGAACTTGCGCCGCGCCGGGGTGTTGAAGAACAGGTCGCGCACCTCGACGCTGGTGCCGTCGGGATGCGCCGCCGGCTGCACCCGCGGCGCCATGTCGCTGCCCTCGACCTCGACCTGCCAGGCCTGCGGGGCGCCGCGCCGGCGCGAGGTCAGGGTCAGGCGCGCCACCGAGCTGATCGAGGCCAGCGCCTCGCCGCGAAAGCCGAGGCTGAGCACCCGCTCGAGATCCTCCAGCTCGCGGATCTTGCTGGTGGCATGACGGGCCAGGGCCAGCGGCAGGTCGTCCGGCTCGATGCCGGCGCCGTCGTCGCGCACGCGCAGCAGCTTGATGCCGCCCTGCTCCACCTCGACGTCGATGCGCGTGGCGCCGGCGTCCAGGCTGTTCTCCAGCAGCTCCTTGGCCACCGAGGCCGGCCGCTCGACCACCTCGCCGGCGGCGATCTGGTTGGCCAGCCGCGGGGTGAGCAGCTGGATGCGCGCCGGTGCGCTCATGGCTGGGCCGCCAGGGTCGGCGCAGGGATGGTCAGCATCTGGCCGGCCTTGAGGTTGTCGCTGGCCAGGCGGTTGGCGCTGCGCAGCGCGGCCTGGCTGACCTGGTAGCGCTGGGCGATCAGTGCCAGGCTCTCGCCCGGGGCCACCCGGTGGGCACGCTCGCCCACCTTGATCTTGCCCTGGTCGCGCAGCCAGGCGATGTAGGTGCCAGGCGGCGGGTTCTCGTGGAAGAACTGCCGCACACCGCTCTGGATCGAGCGCGCCAGCGCCTGCTGGTGGCTCTTGGTGGCCAGCTTCTGCGATTCGCCGGGGTTGGAGATGAACCCGGTTTCCACCAGGATCGACGGGATGTCCGGCGACTTCAGCACCATGAAGCCGGCCTGCTCGACCCGGCGCTTGTGCAGCGGGGTGATGCGCCCCATGTTCGCCAGCACCTTGTGGCCGACGTCCAGGCTGGAGGACAGGGTGGCGGTCATCGACAGGTCGAGCAGCACCCCGGCGAGCATGCGGTCCTTGTCGTCGAGGCTGACGCTGCCGACGCCGCCGACCAGATCCGAGCGGTTCTCGCTGTCGGCCAGCCAGCGCGCGGTCTCCGAGGTGGCGCCGCCTTCGGAGAGGGCGAACACCGAGGCGCCGAAGGCCGCCGCGCGCGGTGCGGCGTCGGCGTGGATGGAGACGAACAGGTCGGCGCCCTTCTTGCGGGCGATCTCGGTGCGCTTGCGCAGCGGGATGAAGTAGTCGCCGGTACGCACCAGTTCGGCGCGGAAGCCTTTCTCCTGGTTGATCAGGCGCTGCAGTTCGCGGGCGATCTCCAGCACCACGACCTTCTCGCGCAGGCCGCGCGGGCCGATGGCGCCCGGATCCTCGCCGCCGTGGCCGGCGTCGATGGCGATGACGATGTTGCGCTTGCCGCTGGGCAGCGGCGCCGGGCGGGCCGCCGCCTCGCGAACCACGGTCTTCGGCGCTTCGGGCGCGACCGGCGGCGGGTTGTCGGCCGCTGGCGGCGCAGCGCTCCCCTGGGCCACCGCGGGCACTGCCGCGGGCGCCTTGGGCGCAACAGCCGGCGGCGCCTCGCCCTGATCGAACAGGTCGACCACCAGGCGATGGCCGTACTGCTGGTTGGGCGCCAGGCTGAAGCTCTTCGCCTCCACCATCGCGGCGGTGTCGATGACGATGCGCAGCTTGCCGGGGGCCTGCTCGGCGGCGCGCAGGCCGGTGATCGGCGTGTTGGCCGTGGCCAGCTGCTCGAGACGGGTCCTCAGCTGGGCCCCCTCGACGTCGATGACGATGCGCTCCGGCGCGCTCAGGGAGAACACCTTGTGCTGCACCGGCCCGCTGAGGTCGAACACCAGGCGGGTGTTGTCCGGCGCACGCCACAGGCGTACGCCACGAATCTCGCTGGCCGCATGCACCACCTCGGCGGCCAGCATGGCCAGCAGGGTGCCCAGTACGGCAAGCAGCGCCCGGGGGCGAAGGGCCCATCCCATGTTCATTGGACTCCCACAGTCGTCAGGGCGGCGCACCAGGACTCGCCCCGCGCGCCGTGGGGCAGCAGGCGCAACGCCCGCCCCTCGCCATGCACGTCGATGCTGATGTCCAGGTCCGCCTTCGGCAGAATGCCGGCGCCGCGCTCGGGCCACTCGATCAGGCACAGCGCGTCGCCTTGGAAATAGTCGCGGATGCCGAAGAATTCCAGCTCCTCGGGATCTGCCAGGCGATACAGGTCGAAATGGTAGACCAGCCGCTCGCCCAGCTCGTAGGGCTCGACCAGGGTGAAGGTCGGGCTCTTCACCGGCCCTGCATGGCCCAGGCCGCGCAGGATACCGCGCGACAGGGTGGTCTTGCCCATGCCCAGGTCGCCATGCAGGCAGATCACTCCGCGCCCGCCGGTCACCTCGGCCAGGCGCGCTCCCAGGGCCAGCATGGCCGCCTCGTCAGCGGCGTACAGCGTCACTTCAGGCACGGACTGTGCTCCTCCAGCAGTTCACGGATGGTCTCGATCAGGTCGGCGGCCGCCAGGCCGCGTCCGCCGCGGCCCAGGCGCTCGCCGGCGCAGGCATGCAGCCAGACGCCCAGCCGCGCCGCGGCGCCCACTTCCAGGCCCTGCGCCAGCAGGGCGCCGAGCAGGCCGGCGAGCACGTCGCCGAGGCCGGCCCCGGCCATCGCCGGATGACCTCGGTCGCACAGGTGCAGTTCCCCGCCCGGAGTCGCCACCAGGCTGCCGAGTCCCTTCAGGACCACCACCGCATTCAGCCGGCGCGCCAGCTCCAGCGCCGCCGCCGGGCGATCGGCCTGCACCTGGGCGCTACTGCAGCCGAGCAGGCGCGCCGCCTCGCCCGGATGCGGAGTGACCAGCCAGTCGCCGGCCGGCGGCGCCAGCAGCCCGGCGGCCAGCAGGTTGAGCGCGTCGGCGTCCCATACCTGCGGCTTGCCCTGCGCGCCGAGGCCGGCCAGCAGGGTGCGCGCCCAGGGGCCCTGGCCGCAGCCGGGACCGAGCACCAGCACGTCGGCCTGGGCCAGCAGCGCGTGCAGTTCGAAGGACGACTGCACGGCGCGGGCCATCACTTCCGGGCGTCGGACCAGCATGGCCGGCACGTGCTCGGCGCGGGTGGCCAGGCTGACCAGCCCGGCACCACCGCGCAGGCAGCTCTCGGCGGCGAGCAGCGCCGCGCCGCCATAGCCGAGGTCGCCACCGACCAGCAGGACGTGGCCGAACTGGCCCTTGTGGGCGTTGCGCGGCCGCGGCGGCAGGCGCGGCACGCTGTCCGCCGCCAGGCGCCGCGCCGCCG
>NZ_SSTC01000107.1 GCF_004801855.1 Pseudomonas sp. A-1
CAGCCAGGCGAGCAGGCCGGCCAGCGCGTCGGCGCTGGGCAGGCGGCTGGCCTCGCCGCCGGGCGCGGCCGGCGCCTGCCAGTCGAGCTGCAGATGCGCGACGTGCAGGCGTTCGAGGTATGACGCGGTGCGCTGCAGCCGCCAGTCGAGCTGCACGGTGTCGGCGGCGAGCTGCAGGCGGCGGCCGTCGGCGGCCAGCTGCTGCAGCTCCAGGCGTTCGAGGCGCAGGCCGTGGCGGGACACCTGCAGCCCGTGCCAGTCGAGGCCGACGATGCCCTGTTCCTGCTGCACCTGCAGCCACCACTGCCAGGCGTAGCCGGCCGCGGCCAGTGCGGCAGCCAGCGCGGCGAGCGGCAGGGCGAGCGCCATCCGGCGCAGGGTGCGGCGCCAGCGGGGCGGGCGTGCCGTCATCGGACGGTCCTCGGGTCGGTTGCGCATGCCGGCAAGGGTGGCCCGCCGGCGCCGCGGGGGCAAGGCAGTGGTTCGCGGAATTGCCGGCCGCGCCTGTGGTCCACCGGGGGCTGTGCTAACCTGCGCGACAGTTTTCCGGGCCCTGCCCGCCCGTATTCGAGGACACCCATGCATATCCACATTCTCGGCATCTGCGGCACCTTCATGGGCTCGCTGGCGGTGCTGGCCAAGGAACTCGGCCACCGCGTCACCGGCTCCGACGCCAACGTCTACCCGCCGATGAGCACCCAGCTCGAGGCCCAGGGCATCGAGCTCATGCAGGGCTACGATCCGGCGCACCTCGACCCGGCGCCGGACCTGGTGGTGATCGGCAACGCCCTGTCGCGCGGCAACCCGGCGGTGGAGCGTGTGCTCAACGCCGGCCTGCCCTACGTCAGCGGCCCGCAGTGGCTGGCCGACCACGTGCTGCAGGGCCGCTGGGTGCTGGCGGTGGCCGGCACCCACGGCAAGACCACCACCAGCAGCATGCTGGCCTGGGTGCTGGAGGACGCCGGGATGAGCCCGGGCTTCCTGATCGGCGGGGTGCCGCAGAACTTCGGCGTGTCCGCGCGCCTGGGCGGCACGCCGTTCTTCGTGGTCGAGGCCGACGAGTACGACAGCGCCTTCTTCGACAAGCGCAGCAAGTTCGTCCACTACCGCCCGCGCACCGCGATCCTCAACAACCTGGAATTCGACCACGCGGACATCTTCCCGGATCTGGCGGCCATCGAGCGGCAGTTCCACCACCTGGTGCGCACCGTGCCGGGCGAGGGGCTGATCATCCGTCCGGCCGCCGAGGAGGCGCTCGGCCGGGTGCTGGAGATGGGCTGCTGGACCCCGGTGCAGACCACCGGCCACGGCGGCCAGTGGCAGGCCCATCTGCTCGCCGAGGACGGCTCGCGCTTCGAGGTGCTGTTCGAGGGCGCCGTGCAGGGCAGCGTCGAGTGGGAGCTCACCGGCCGCCACAACGTCGCCAACGCCCTGGCCACCCTGGCCGCGGCGCGCCACGTCGGTGTCACCCCGGCGCAGGGCTGCGCGGCGCTGTCGAGCTTCAGGAGCGTCAAGCGGCGCATGGAAAAGGTCGCCGAGGTCAGGGGCGTCACCCTCTACGACGACTTCGCCCACCATCCGACCGCCATCGCCACCACCCTCGACGGCCTGCGCAAGCGCGTCGGCAGCGCGCCGATCATCGCGGTGATCGAGCCGCGCTCGAACTCGATGAAGCTCGGTGCCCACCGCGAGGGGCTGGCGGACTCGGTGAGCCAGGCCGACCGCGCCATCTGGTACGCGCCGGCCAGCCTCGGCTGGGACCTGGCCGCCAGCGTGGCCGGCTCCACGGTGCCGAGCACCGTGTGCGACTCGCTGGAGGGCATCATCGCCGCGGTCAAGGGCAGCGCCACCCCGGGCACCCAGGTGGTGATCATGAGCAACGGCGGCTTCGGCGGCCTGCACGGCAAGCTGGCCAAGGCGCTGGCCGAATAAGGAGGATGGCGATGAGCGGTCCCGAACGCATCACCCTGGCCATGACCGGCGCGTCCGGCTCGCAGTACGGCCTGCGCCTGCTCGACTGCCTGGTGCAGGAGGAGCGCGAGGTGCACTTCCTGATCTCCAGGGCGGCGCAGCTGGTGATGGCCACCGAGACCGACGTCGCCCTGCCGCCGCGGCCGCGGGCGATGCAGGCGTTCCTCACCGAGTACACCGGCGCCGCGCCCGGGCAGATCCGCGTGTTCGGCCAGGACGACTGGATGGCGCCGCCGGCCTCCGGCTCCAGCGCCCCGGCGGCCATGGTGGTGGTGCCGTGCTCGACCGGCTCGCTGTCGGCCATCGCCACCGGCGCCTGCAACAACCTGATCGAGCGCGCCGCCGACGTGGCGCTCAAGGAGCGCCGCCAGCTGATCCTGGTGCCGCGCGAGGCGCCGTTCTCCACCATCCACCTGGAGAACATGCTCAGGCTGTCCAACATGGGCGCGGTGATCCTGCCTGCCGCGCCGGGCTTCTACCACCAGCCGCAGACCATCGACGACCTGGTCGATTTCGTGGTGGCGCGCATCCTCAACCAGCTGAACATCCCCCAGGACATGCTGCCGCGCTGGGGCGAGCACCACCGGGTGAGCCCCGATGAGTGAACCTGTAGGGGCGAATTCATTCGCCGGCCTCGCCGCGAAGGCGAACAGATTCGCCCCGGCGCTCCTGCTGCTGGCGCCGCTGCTGCTGAGCGGCTGCGCCAGCGTGCGCACCCTCGATGCCGCCAAGCCTGGCGCGCCGCTGATCTATTCCGGCACCCGCCTGGACTGGTACGCCCTCAACGGCGGCTGCTGCCCGCTGGACCGCTTCGGCGCCGAGGCGCCGAAATATCCGGGGCTCGACCTGCCGGCCAGCGCGTTGCTGGACACCCTGCTGCTGCCGCTGTCGATTGCGGCGGAGCTGGGGCTGGGGTTGCAGGTGGTTGGCGGCAACTGAGGCGGCGTCAGGCGCGATCGGTCACTCCACCAGCCCCACCACCTCCGCACAGCCTTCGCTCAACCCGTACTTGCCCTTTGAATCGCGCACCACCCGGCCCATCGCCACCCTGGGGTCGTGGGTGAACACCAGCCGGCCATTGCGCGCCAGCAGGTCCTCGAGCAGCGCGGTCTTTTCCTCGATCAGCCCTTCCGGGAAGCGGTCGTAGCCCATGGTGATCGGCAGGTGCACCCAGGGTGCGCCGGGGATCAGGTCGCCGGCGAACACCACCGGGCCGCCGGGCATCTGCACCTCGGGGAGGAACTGGCCGGGGGTGTGGCCGTCGCTGACGTGGAAGCGCCAGTCGGGGCCGAGGGTCGGCGAGGTCTCGCCGTCGTCGAGCAGTTCCAGGCGGCCGCTGGCTTCGAGCAGTTCGAGCAGCTCGGGGATGTAGGAGGCGCGGTCGCGGGCGTGCGGCGCCAGGGCGCGCTGCCACTGGCGGCGGCCGGTGACGAAGCGGGCGTGGGGGAACAGCAGGCGCGGCGGCTGGCCCTCGGCCCAGGGGGCGAGCAGGCCGCCGGCGTGGTCGAAGTGCAGGTGGGTGAGAACCACCACGTCGATGTCGGCGTCGGACAGGCCCAGCTTCGCCAGGTTGTCGAGCAGCACGTGGCGGCTTTCCTGCACGCCGAAGCGTTCCTTCAGTTCGGGGCTGAAGAAGGCGCCGATGCCGGTTTCCACCAGCACGTTGCGCTCGTCCTCGCGCACCAGCAGGGCGCGGCAGCCGAGATCGATGCGGTGCAGCTCGTCGGCCGGCATCCAGCGCTCCCACAGGGCGCGCGGGGCGTTGCCGAACATGGCGCCGCCGTCGAGTTTCTGGCTGTTGCCGGACAGGGTGGTCAGGGTACGCATGGGGGCTCCTTGTTGTTGTTTTGCTGCGCGCAGCGGCGCGGCAGGCAGTCAGGCTGCCACGCGGAAGAAAAAAACGCGACGGCCGCAGGACGGCACGCCGCGCAAAGTGGCTCACGGGAAACGGGGAAGGCGGTTCAGAACTGCGCGTCGTCGAGTCCGTACAGCGGCGCGCTGCCGGCGCGGATGCTCGCCTCCAGGCTGTGGATGCGCGGCAGCAGCTTGCGGAAGTAGAACTGCGCGGTGGCCAGCTTGGCGGCGTAGAAGGCCTCGTCGGCGCCACGGTTGGCCTGGGCCACGGCGGCCATGCGCGCCCACATGTAGGCGTAGGCGACGTAGCCGAACAGTTGCAGGTAGTCGACCGCGGCGGCGCCGACTTCCGCGGGGTTGGCCGCGGCCTGCTGGCGCAGCCAGTCGCCGCAGTGCTCCAGGCAGTCGAGGGCGGCGAGCAGTTCGCCGGAGAACGGCTGGGCGCTGCCGGCCGGGCTGTCGACGAAGGCGCGGATCTCGGCGGCGAACAGGCGCAGGCCGGCGCCGTCGCCGCCCAGCACCTTGCGGCCGAGCAGGTCGTGGGCCTGGATGCCGTTGGTGCCCTCGTAGATCTGCGCGATGCGCACGTCGCGCACCAGTTGCTCCTGGCCCCACTCGCGGATGTAGCCGTGGCCGCCGAACACCTGCTGGCCGTGCACGCAGCTCTCCAGGCCGGTGTCGGTGAAGAACGCCTTGGCCACCGGGGTGAGCAGGGCGACCAGCGCCTCGGCGTCGCGCCGCTCCTGCGCGTCGCTGGCGAACTTGGCCAGGTCGAGCTGCTGGCCGACCCAGCAGGCGAAGGCGCGCCCGCCTTCGGTGAGCGCCTTCATGGTCAGCAGCATGCGCCGCACGTCGGGCTGGGCGAGGATCGGGTCGGCGCTCTTCTCGGGCGCCACGGCGCCGCCCGGCGCGCGGCCCTGCAGGCGCTCGCGGGCGTAGGCCACGGCGCTCTGGTAGGAGGCCTCGGCGCAGCCGATGCCCTGGATGCCGATCGACAGGCGCTCGTAGTTCATCATGGTGAACATCGCCGCCAGGCCGCGGTTCGGCTCGCCGACCAGCCAGCCGCGGGCGCCGTCGAAGTTCATCACGCAGGTGGCCGAGGCCTTGATGCCCATCTTGTGTTCGATGGAGCCGCAGCTCACCGGGTTGCGCGCGCCGAGGCTGCCGTCGGCTTCGACCAGGAACTTGGGCACCAGGAACAGCGAGATGCCGCGCGAACCGGCCGGGGCGTCGGGCAGGCGCGCCAGCACCAGGTGGACGATGTTCTTGGTGAGGTCCTGCTCGCCGCCGGTGATGAAGATCTTGGTGCCGCTGATGGCGTAGCTGCCATCGGCCTGCGGCTCGGCGCGGGCGCGCAACAGGCCGAGGTCGCTGCCGGCATGGGGCTCGGTCAGGCACATGGTGCCGGCCCACTCGCCGCTGTACAGGCGCGGCAGGTAGGTCTGCTTGAGTTCCTCGCTGGCGTGGGCGTCGATGGCCAGACAGGCGCCGGAGGTCAGCGCCGAGTACAGGGCGAAGCTGGAGCCGGCGGCGTAGAGCATCTCCTCGAACTGCACGGCGAGCATCTTGGGCATGCCCAGGCCGCCGTAGGCCGGGTTGCCGGACAGGCCGACCCAGCCGCCGTCGATGTAGGTGGCGTAGGCCTCGCGGAAGCCGGCTGGGGTGGCCACCGCGCCGTTGTCGAAGCGCGCGCCTTCCTCGTCGCCGCTGCGGTTGAGCGGGGCGAGCAGTTGGCCGGTGACCTTGGCGGCCTCCTCGAGGATGGCGTCGGCGGTGTCGGCGTCGATGCTCTCGCTGAGCGCCGGCAGGCGCGCCCACAGGGCCGGGGCGGCGAAGACTTCATGGAGGACGAAGCGCATGTCGCGCAGGGGGGCGTTGAACTCGGGCATGTCGGAACCTCGATGGATCAGGGCGCGCGGGCGCCCGCTGATTCGTGCGCCCCGGCCATCCGCGGACGGCCGGGGCGCTGTTGCTGTGGGGTCAGTGGGCGACCGCGGCGGCCGAGCCGAGGCCGGTCTGCGCGCGCACGAACTGGTCGTCGAAGGCGGCGCGCTCGCGCATCGCGCGGGCGCTGCGGTCCAGCCTGGAGACCACCACGATGACCAGGAAGGCCAGCGGCATGGAGATCAGCGCCGGGTGGTCGTAGGGGAAGATCGCCTTGGCGTTGCCCAGCACGGTGACCCACACCGCCGGCGACAGGATCACCAGCAGCATGGCGCTGACCAGGCCGGCGATGCCGCCGCACAGGGCGCCGCGGGTGGTCAGGCCCTTCCAGTACATGGCCATGATCAGCACCGGGAAGTTGGTCGAGGCGGCGACGCCGAAGGTCAGGCCGACCAGGAAGGCGACGTTCTGCTTCTCGAACAGGATGCCCAGCAGGATGGCGACGATGCCCAGGCCGACGGTGGCGATGCGGGTCACGCGCATCTCGTCCCGCTCGCTGGCCTGGCCCTTCTTCAGCACGGTGGCGTACAGGTCGTGGGAGATCGCCGAGGCGCCGGCCAGGGCCAGGCCGGCGACCACGGCGAGGATGGTGGCGAAGGCCACGGCGGAGAGGAAGCCGAGGAACAGGTTGCCGCCGACCGCCTTGGCCAGGTGCATGGCCACCATGTTGCCGCCGCCGACCAGCGCGCCCTTGGTGTCGCCGCCGACGAAGTACTGCGGGTCGCTGCCGACGATGACGATGGCGGAGAAGCCGAGGGTGGCGACCACCAGGAAGAAGAAGCCGATGAAGCCGGTGGCGAAGAACACCGACTTGCGTGCTTCCTTGGCGTTGGGCACGGTGAAGAAGCGCATCAGGATGTGCGGCAGGCCGGCGATGCCGAACACCAGACCGAGCGACATCGAGGCGGCGTTGAACGGGTCGGCGAGCATGCTGCCCGGGCCCATGATCGCCTTGCCGATGGCATGGGTGTCGATGGCGCGCTCGGCCAGCGCCGAGTAGCTGAAGCCGAACTCGGCCATGGCCAGGAACGCCAGGGTGGTACCGCCGGCGAGCAGCAGCACGGCCTTGATGATCTGCACCCAGGTGGTGGCGATCATGCCGCCGAAGATCACGTAGACCAGCATCAGCAGGCCGACCACCACCACCGCCACCGGGTAGTCGAGGCCGAACAGCAGCTTGATCAGCTGGCCGGCGCCGACCATCTGCACCACCAGGTAGCAGCACACCACGGTCAGCGAGCCGAACGCGGCGAAGGTGCGGATGCGCGTCTGGTCGAGGCGGTAGGAGACGATGTCGGCGAAGGTGAAGCGGCCGAGGTTGCGCAGGCGCTCGGCCATCAGGAAGGTGATCAGCGGCCAGCCGACGAAGAACGCCACGGTGTAGACGAAGCCGTCGTAGCCCTTGGCGAACATCAGGCTGGACAGGCCGAGCAGGGTGGCGGCGGACATGTAGTCGCCGGCGATCGCCAGGCCGTTCTGGAAGCCGCTGATGCCGCCGCCGGCGGTGTAGAAGTCGGACGTCGAGCGGGTCTGCCGCGCCGCCCACCAGGTGATCGCCAGGGTGCCGAGGACGAAGACGAAGAACATGCCGATGGCGTGCAGGTTGAGCGGCTGCTTCTCGGCCGCGGCGACGCCGGGGCCGGCGAGGGCGGCGGCGGGCAGCAGGGCGAGGGCGGCGAGGCCGAGGGTGCGCAGTGCGTTCATTGCCGGCTCTCCTCGATCAGTTCGGCGTTGAGGGCGTCGAAGCGGGTGTTGGCGCAGCGCACGTACCAGCCGGTGAGCAGCCAGGACAGCACGATCACTGCGGCGCCGACCGGCAGGCCGACGGTCAGCGGGCTGCCCTCGGCCAGCGGCCGGTGCAGCAGTTCGGGGGCGAAGGCCACGGTGGCCATGAACAGGAAGTAGGTGCCGAGCACCGCGGCGCTCAGCGACCAGGCCAGGCGCGAACGGCTCTGCGCCAGCTGGCGGAACTTGGGGTTGTTGCGGATCTGGTCGTAACTCTGGGCATGACGGGTAACGCTGAGGTCCATGAGCGGGCTCCGAGTTGTTGTTGTAGCCGTACCCTGCACGGCGGCGCGCGAGGCGCCGCCGCGTGGTGATCCTGGGCGGGGAGGGGCGGGCCGGAGGGCGGGCTAGAGCGCCCGCGCCCAGTCGCGCAGCACGTACTTCTGGATCTTGCCGGTGGAGGTCTTCGGCAGGGCGTCGAACACCACGGTCTTCGGCACCTTGAAGTGCGCCAGGTGCTCGCGGCAGAAGGTGACGATGTCCGCCTGGCTGGCCGCGTGGCCCTGCTTGAGGGTGACGAAGGCGCAGGGCGTCTCGCCCCACTTCTCGTCCGGGCGGGCCACCACCGCGGCCTCCAGCACCGCCGGGTGGCGGTACAGCACGCCCTCCACCTCGATGGTGGAGATGTTCTCGCCGCCGGAGATGATGATGTCCTTGAGGCGGTCCTTGATCTCCACGTAGCCGTCCGGGTGGCACACGGCCAGGTCGCCGGTGTGGAACCAGCCGCCGGCGAAGGCTTCCTCGGTGGCGGTCGGGTTCTTCAGGTAGCCCTTCATCACCGTGTTGCCGCGCATGAAGATCTCGCCGAGGGTCTCGCCGTCGCGCGGTACCGGCTCGAGGGTCTTCGGGTCGCCGACCATCACCCCTTCCAGGGTCGGGTAGCGCACGCCCTGGCGCGCCTTGATCCGTGCCCGCTCGTCCAGCGACAGGGTGTCCCACTCCTCGTGCCAGGCGCACACGGTGACCGGGCCGTAGACCTCGGTGAGGCCGTAGACGTGGGTGACCTTGATGCCCATCTCCTCCACCGCGCCGATCACCTTGGCCGGCGGCGCGGCGCCGGCGACCATGGCGTTGACTGGATGGTCGATGGCGGCTTTGGCCGAGTCGGGCATGTTGACCAGCGCGTTGAGCACGATGGGCGCGCCGCACAGGTGGGTGACGCGGTGCTCGCGGATCAGGGTGAGGATCTTCTGCGGGTCGACCCGGCGCAGGAGCACGTGGGTGCCGGCCAGCGCGGTGATGGTCCACGGGAAGCACCAGCCGTTGCAGTGGAACATCGGCAGGGTCCACAGGTAGACCGGGTGATGGCCCATCGCCCAGGTCATCTGGTTGCCCATGGCGTTGAGGAAGGCGCCGCGGTGATGGTAGACCACCCCCTTGGGATTGCCGGTGGTACCGGAAGTGTAGTTGAGGCTGATCGCCTGCCACTCGTCGTCCGGGCCCTGCCAGGCGAACTGCGGATCGCCCTCGGCGAGGAAGGCCTCGTAGTCGAGTTCGCTGGTCGGTTGGCCCTCGCCGTACTCGGGGTCGTCGACGTCGATCACCAGCAGCGGCCGGCCGAGCATGCCGACCGCGGCGTGCACCACCTCGTGGAATTCGCGGTCGGCGATCAGCACCTTGGCCTCGCCGTGCTGCAGCATGAAGGCGATCGCCTCGGCGTCCAGGCGCACGTTGAGGGTGTTGAGCACCGCGCCGACCATCGGCACGCCGAAGTGCGCCTCGAGCATGGCCGGGATGTTGGGCAGCATCACCGCCACGGTGTCGCCCTGGCCGATGCCGCGCCCGGCCAGCGCCGAGGCCAGGCGCCGGCAGCGCCGGTAGGTCTCGCGCCAGTCGCGGCGGATGGCGCCGTGGATCACGGCGAGGCGGTCGGGGTAGATGCTGGCGGTGCGCTCGATGAAGCTGAGCGGGGAGAGGGCGACGTGGTTCACGGGGGCGGGCGCGAGGCCCTGCTCGTAGATCGACATGACAGTATCCGCTGGCTGATTGTTAGCTCTGTTCTTGTTCGTGCATCGACGCGGCGCGGCCGGATCGACGACCTGCGGCACCACGTCCCTGTGATGACTTGCCCCGAGCATAGATCGTATTTTCGGAAATGTGTATAGGTTTTTATCTGTAGATATATAGTACAAATACCATATCAGGCGGGAGGGGCCCGGAGACCATGGCGTTGATCGACACTCAGGGGGGCGGGGTGCCGCGCGAAATGCGCGAGCTGCTGCGCCTGGCCGGCGAGAGCGTGGCGCGCGACGAGCTGGCCGACGCCCTGCTGCGCCTGGCGCAGGCGCGGCCCGAGGTGGCGCAGGCCTACTACCTGGCCTGGCAGCCGGCGGCCGGCACCTACGCCGAGCTGGGTAGCGCGCGGCGCCTGCCGCCGGGGGCG
>NZ_SSTC01000108.1 GCF_004801855.1 Pseudomonas sp. A-1
GAATCAACCGCTTGCGCTTCAGCGAAGAACTCGACCACCGAAGCGAGGGAGATGAATCATACAGCAACCAGAGCCGCTGTCAACACCTCCGAACAACCCGCGCTCAACCCGGAGGCCGAAGACGCAGCAGGGAAACCACCCTGCACTTCCACCACCAATCCGACTCAAGCACTTGATTTACAAGACTTTTTCGATCAGCTTGCCGCTGGAAGTGGGGCGCATTATAGAGACATCGGCGGCGACGTCAACGACTTTATTGAAATGATTCCGCCAGGAAGGCCCGAGCACATGCGTTGAGTGCACAACCGCCAGGAGCACCATATATAAGGACTGATACGGGGATACGCCGACCGCAATCGTCCCAAGCTGATGGCACAAAGCAAACAGGGGGCCTGCACCTTGGTGCAGGCCCCCTGTCGATGATCCGGCGGGATTCGAACCCACGACCCCTGCCTTCGGAGGCCAATGCGGTACAGGAATCTCAGCTAACTGAAAGCGCCCTAAAGTGACTGTAAGCCACGTGGTGCAAGGCTTCGAGCGTTTCTCGGCAATGTGGCTTCACGTCATCTGCCGTCACTTAAACAACAAAATCCTAGGCACAGAAACGAAATCAAGCTGAGGCGCTTTTGACCACTAGCTACAGTAGGTCAGATGGCAGCCATTGTACGAGCCCCCAGCGCCATCGACCAGCTTTTGCAAGGGGGGCTTCTCCTCCCCCATCCCCTTCATGCCACCTGCGCTGTAGCTGATGACGAGGCCAACCAGCATGTACTCCCACGCATCAGGCCGACCCTTAGCCGCGCCTCCTGCCTTGAATCCACCTCCCTGCCCACACCTGCGCAATAAATACGTATCATCAGGCCATCGATCGCCACGGCAGCCTCAGCACCCAGACTGAGCGCCCCCAGGGAGTCGGCCATCATGGAAGAAAGCGCTCAACAGCGCTCAGAGCGCTACATATCCGCGCGCAACCAGCATCCAGCCTGGCTCCTGCTCGCGTCTCGCAGAGCACCGTTGGTATTGGGCTGCCTGCGTACCCTGTTCGAGCGAGCTCATGACGGCATTGCTATAGAGGATGCGCTCCAGGCACTGGCGACAATCCTTGCTGCCTATACCAGCCAAGACCTTTATGAGATCAGTCCAGAGGATACGCACCTGCAGGCTGGTCGCGAACTGCGAGAGTGGATCAAGCGCCGCCTGATCATCGAGCGCGAGGGACGGATCTACGCGACCGATGCTCTGGAGGTCGCCATCCAGTTCGTGGAGTCCCTGGACAGTCGCATCATGACCTCCACCGCCTCCCGCCTCTCGGTGGTCCAGCGTGAGATCGAGAATCTGGAGACCAGCCTGAATCCGAGCAAGGAAAGCCGCATCGCCAGTCTGCGCCGTCGAATCAAGGATCTGGAGTTCGAACTGGAGCAGGCCGAGGCCGGACAGATAAGCGTGCTGGACGAGGCCCAGGCGACCGAAGGCATCCGCGAGGTCTACAACCTGGCGGTTGGGCTGCGCGCCGATTTTCGCCGGGTCGAAGACTCCTGGCGCGAGGCGGATCGTGCACTGAGGCAATCGATCATCAGCGAGCAATATCACCGTGGCGAAATCGTCGACCGACTGCTCGATGGCCAGGACGCGCTGCTGAATACGCCAGAAGGTCGCGTGTTCGACAGTTTCCAACAACAGCTACGCCAGTCCATTGAGCTGGACAACATGCGTGCACGCCTGCGCACCATCCTCCGCCACCCGACGATCCCCAAAGCCCTGAACCGCTCGCAGCAAATGGAACTGCAATGGCTGGTCTTGCGCCTCGTCCAGGAAACACAGAGCGTCCTCCAGGCTAGAGCACGCAGCGAAAGGGACGTGAAGGGATTCATGAAGACCGGCCTCGCCGCAGAGCATCACCGGGTAGGACACCTGCTGAACGAGATCTTCAACCTAGCGCTCAATATCGACTGGCAGCGCCAATCGGTACGCCGCCAGGCCGTCCCACTCCCGCCGGTTGGCGTAGCTATCACCAGTGTGCCGGCTGCCGAGCGTTTGCGCTTCAAGGCTCTGGATGATGAAGAGCGAAGCGAGCTGAACCTGCATGACAAACAGGCTGGACTGGATCAGATCGGCGATGACTTCTGGGACGCCTTCGACGGCCTGGATCGAGAAACGCTGATCCGCAACACATTAAGCGTACTGGCCGAGCAGCGCAGGCCTGTGAGTCTCGGCGAACTGGCACATCTGCTGCCTCCCGCGCATGACCTGGAAACGTTCGCACTCTGGCTGGGAATGGCGCGCGAGGCCGGCATCAAGGTGCTGGACAAAGAGAGGGAAACAGTGGAGCTGGTGGACGACGAGCAACGTCGCTGGATCTTCCACTTGCCGTATGCCGGGCTGGAAAGCGAGGCGCTCAAGGATATCGACTGGGAGTTGTGAGCATGGCAGGCATTTTTGATCGCATTACCGGAGCCTCCACAGAACGCGACACCCTGCAGGCTTCGCCGCAGAGGGGAATAGATGACGACTCCCCCAGTATCGAGTTACCCGAGTCGCTCGATGAACCTGTCGATGAGCCCAGAACACCGCAGCGAACCCGCGAAACCGTTCAGGAATTGCTCAAGTACGGACTGCTGGAAGAAAGCCACAAACCCAACTTGTATCGCACCGCGCTCACCCAGCACGAAGATATAGCCCGAGTTCTGGAGCCCCTCGACCTGCGCATGGGTGTCGATGAAGTACGCGGCTTGGTATTCGTGACCGTACGGCAGGACGAAACGGCCGAACAGGATGAATGGTCTCACCCGCTGGTACGCAGGCAGCGTCTGAATCTGGAACAGTCCCTGCTGATCGCAATCCTGCGTCAACACTTCATTACCTATGAACAGGAAAGCGGGACCGGCGCCAGCCACGCACAGGTCGCCGTCGACGACCTGATTCCGCAACTGCAGGTCTATCTCGGTGATCTGGGCAGCGATGCCCGGGAGAGAACTCGTGCTATTGGCCTGCTGGATCAGCTCAAAGGCCATGGCTTGGTCTCGGCTCTGGATGCCCATGATCGGGTGATCATCCGCCCCATCATCGCGCACCTAGCCAACCCGGAGAACCTTCAGGCACTGCTGGCGTGGCTGCAGGCACAGATCGATAAGTCGAACGAAACCACTGAGCCGGCGGCTGGCGAGGAGATGGAATGAAACAGTCGACGCTTTGGCGTAACAGCGAGACCTTCATCCTGACTCGCTTGGAGCTATACAACTGGGGCGGGTTCCAGGACTTTCACCATGCTGAGATAGACCCTGCCGGCACAGCGGTGATCGGCCCCACCGGCAGCGGCAAGACCACTCTGGTCGACGCTCTGATGACACTGCTCTGCGCCAACCCACGATACAACCTAGCCTCCACCGGTGGACATGAAAGCGACCGGGATCTGGTGTCCTATGTCCGCGGTGTTTCCGGCCCAGGCGATGGCGGCCCCGGTCAATCCCATATCGCCCGCCCCGGAAAAACAGTAACTGCGATCGCCGCCACACTCGAGCGCGACGGTCAGCTGGTACGTCTGGGCACCTTGCTTTGGTTCGAGGGCATAAGCTCCAGCGCAACGGACATGAAGAAGTTGTGGCTATTTAGCGAGGCGCCCGAACAAACCCTGGAGCACTGGCTGCACCTGCATCACGAAGGCGGCATGCGCGCACTACGGCAGATGGACAAGGACAGCACCGGCATCTGGACCTACCCCAGCAAGAAGGCCTTCCTGGCCCGGCTGCGCGACTACTTCGAGGTTGGCGAGAACGCCTTCACTCTGCTCAACCGCGCCGCGGGCCTCAAACAGCTCAACAGCATCGACGAAATCTTTCGCGAGCTGGTGCTGGACGACAACTCGGCCTTCGAGCGCGCAGCCGAAGTCGCCGCCAGCTTCGACGACCTTACCGGCATCCATCAGGAACTGGAAATCGCCCGCCGGCAACAACGCTCGTTGCAACCGATCGCCGATGGCTGGCAACGTTATCAGGCGCAGCAGCGACAACTGGAGGACCAGCAGGCGCTCGATGCCATCCTGCCCGTGTGGTTCGCCGAACAGGCCCATCAACTGTGGCAGGCAGAAACCAGCAGGCTGGACGCTGCGTTCAGACAGGCAAAGCAGGAGCAGGACCAATGTCAGCAGCGCCTGGATGAACAGAAAGGGCTGGTCGACCGGCAACGGCAGCTTTACCTGAAAGCCGGGGGGGCTGGCATCGATCAGCTCAGAGGGCGCATCGCCGAATGGCAAAAATTCCGTGCCCGACGAGAGCTCCAGGCGACCCAATATCAGCGGCTGGCCAGAAACCTCAACCTGGCGGACGAGCTTTCCGCGACGGCCCTGCACGCCAACCAGGAAAAGGCCCGTGAGCGACTACAGAGCCTGGATGCGCAGATCAGCGCAGCACAGGAGCAGGCCTTCAAGGCGGGGGTTGCCGAACAGGCGCTGAAAGAGCAGCTCGGCGAGCTGCAACGGGAAAAGGCCGAGGTGGAGCGTCGTCCGGGTTCGAACCTACCCGGACTACACCAGGCCTTCCGCAGCGAGCTGGCTAGGGCACTGGGGCTGGATGAAGCAGCCCTGCCCTTCGTCGCCGAACTCGTGCAGGTCAAACCCGAGGAGCAGTCCTGGCGCGGCGCCATCGAACGAGCGATCGGCAGTCACCGGCTGCGCATCCTGGTACCGCCGGAGTCATCCAGATCCGCACTGCAGTGGATCAACCAGCGGCACAATCGCCTGCATGTTCGCCTGCTCGAGGTGAAGGAACCTGTTTCTCGCCCACGCCCCTTCGAGGATGGCTTCACCAACAAGCTGACCTGCAAGGAGCATCCTTATCGCGCCGCGCTCGAAGCGCTACTGGCCGACAACGACCGGCACTGCGTCGACAGCCCAGAGCAGTTGCGGCAAACCCCGCACGCGATGACGGCCCAGGGATTGATGTCCGGCAAGGAACGCTTCTTCGACAAGCAGGACCAGAAGCGTCTGGACGAGGACTGGCTCACCGGTTTCGACAACCGAGATCGCCTGGCTTATCTCACTGAACAGATTCGTACCCTCGAAACGCAGCTGACAACCGCGACGCAAGCCCTTCGTATCGCGCAGGATGCCGCTGGCAGTCTGGAGGATCAGTACCGCGCGCTGGAGCAGCTCCAGCGCCTGGAGTTCGAAGAGATCGACCTGCCCGGCGCGCAGCGCCAACTCGACGAATTTCAGCAGCATCTGGATGCCCTGACCCGCCCAGACTCCGATGCTGGCACAGCCAAGGTCGAACTGGACAAGGCAGAAAGCCTGCACAAGGAGCTGGACCAGCAGCTGAGGAAGGCCATCGAAACCTTCACCGCTGCAAAGAAAGATCTGGAGCATGCCGACGCAGCACTGCGCAGAGCCTTTCAGCGCGCAGGGCAGGGGCTTAGCGATGCTCAACGCACCTTGGCAGCCACGCACTTCCCGCGCTTGGCGCTCGAACAGCTGGACGACCTCCAAGACATCGAGCGCAAGCATGCGCACGAGCTACAGCAGCAGCTCAAGGCTGGCGGCGAGAAGCTGCAGAAGCTGCGCGAAGAACTCATCAAGCGCATGTCCGATGCTAAGAAGGAGGATACCGGCGCCCTCGCGGAAGTCGGGAGGGAACTGGAAGACATCCCACAGTATCTAGCACGCCTGCAGGTACTGACCGAGGAAGCCCTGCCCGAGAAGCTCAAGCGCTTCCTGGATTACCTGAACCGCTCCTCCGACGACGGCGTGACCCAGTTGCTCAGCTATGTCGACCACCAGGTCGCCCTGATCGAAGAGCGCCTAGAGGATCTGAACAGCACCATGCGTCGAGTCGACTTCCAGCCCGGTCGTTACCTGCGCCTGGTAGCAAGCAAGGTCGTGCACGAGAGCCTGCGCAGCCTGCAACGCGCGCAGCGCCAACTGAACTCGGCACGCTTCACCGACGACAATGGCGAAAGCCAGTACAAGGCCCTACAGGAGCTGGTGGCCTTGCTCAAGGATGCCTGCGAGCGCAGCCGCACCCTAGCCGCTCGCGCCCTGCTGGACCCACGCTTTCGCCTGGAGTTCGCCGTTTCGGTGATCGACCGGGAAAGCGGCGAGGTCATCGAGACCCGCACCGGCTCACAGGGCGGCAGCGGCGGCGAAAAGGAAATCATCGCCTCCTATGTACTGACCGCCTCCCTGAGCTACGCGCTCTGCCCGGACGGCAGCAGCCGGCCGCTGTTCGGCACCATCGTCCTCGACGAGGCCTTCTCACGCAGTTCCCATGCAGTCGCCGGACGCATCATCGCGGCCCTGCGCGAGTTCGGACTGCATGCCGTGTTCATCACCCCGAACAAGGAGATGCGTCTGCTGCGCCACCACACCCGCTCGGCCATCGTTGTTCATCGCCGAGGACCGGAATCCAGCCTGGCCTCGCTGAGCTGGGAAGCCCTGGACGAACTTCGCCAGCAACGCCGCCAGGTCCGCCATGAAGTCGCCCAGTGATATCGGCCAGAGCCTGGCCCGCCAATGGCAACAGCCGCGCATCCGCCGGGAGCGCCTGCTCGATCCCGGCGGCTGGCCCCGCGACTTCACCATCGGCAAACCCTCGGCTGGCCTCTTCTCGGCCAATCCCCAAGCCGTGCAGCGGCATGTCGAAGCCTGGCGGCAAGTGCGGATCGGTGAGGTCACGTGGGAGCCCGTCGACTACCGTGCCGCCCTCGGACCGGTCCAGGTGCCCATGACCTGGCGGTTGCGCAGCCCGTCGGAGTGGGTTGCTGCTAGCGGCGATCCCGAAGTGATGCGTGAATACCGGATGCTCGAGGCGCTGGTGGAGCAGACCGACCGCTGCTTTCACACCCTACTTGTCAGTCAGCGCAGTCTCTGGCTAAAAAAATCAGCCGACGAGGTCATCACCACCGCACGACTTGCCGCTCGACTGTCGCCGGGCTGCGCCCAGGGGCGCCCCTTGCGCCTGCTGGCCGAGCTCGGCGTGGACACCAAGTTCTTCGAGCGCAACACCGCCCTGCTGACCAGGCTGCTCGACGAGCGCTTCGAAGGCGAGGTGTCCGCACAGGGGCTGACGACCTTCCTGGATGCCTTCGAAGACAGCAGCCACTGGGTACTGGTCGCTCCGCTGTCACCCGGCCTGCTGCCGTTCAAAAGGCTCAGGCTGACCACCGCTGAACTGGCGGAAGTCGATCTGCCCTGCTCCCGTGTGCTGGTGGTAGAGAACGAACAGTGCATCCACCAGTTGCCCGAGCTACCGGACACCATCGCGATTCTCGGCGCCGGACTGGATCTGCAGTGGCTGGGCTCCCCGTACTTGGCCAGCAAGTCCCTCGGCTACTGGGGCGACATGGACACCTGGGGGCTCTTGATGCTGGCGCGCGCGAGGCAACGACAGCCGGCCATCCGGGCGCTGCTGATGGAGAGGTCGATCTTTGACCGGTACGCATCGACCAGTGCGGTCGTCGAGCCGGTCAAGGCCCAGGACTCGGCCCCCGATGGTCTACAGCCCGACGAGGCCGACCTCTATCGATACCTGCTGACGCGGGAGTGTGGTCGTCTGGAACAGGAATATCTGCCAAGGGACCAGGTGGAAAGGATCATGACCGCCTGGGCGATGTGAGCTGCCCGGGTTGGGCACCCAAGACAGGGTGCACTGGTCAAGATGCTGCGTTTGGCCGGCATGGGGGAAATTTTGCGGGAGGAACCGGCTCAGGGACCGAACCGGCGGCGCCTCGGAAAAAGGCGTGTAAATCAAGAAGATATGGCGCACCTGGCGGGATTCGAACCCACGACCCTTGCCTTCGGAGGGCAATACTCTATCCAGCTGAGCTACAGGTGCGTATGTGTTGCAGAGACCTATTTGACCACTAGCTTCCGAGCTTCTCAAGCCGCTGACCCCTGCCTTCGGAGGGCAGTACTCTATCCAGCTGAGCTACGGATGCTTGTGAGAACGGACTGGCAGACCGTTCGCAACGTGCGGCCACATGATACGCATGTTGGCCACAGCCGTCCATGGCGTCGAGGATCGTTCGCTATCCCGAACATTTCGATCCATCCGATAACCTATGTCTTTGAAAAATTTACATTTTCAATCATCTACGTTGTTTTTTTTGCACACCCCATTGCGCGCACCCGTGATCGACCCTAGGATTGTTTGACATTTCGAACATCCCGCCGGAGACCGCGATGGAACTGAAAGACCCCAGCCTGTTCCGCCAGCAGGCCTACGTGAACGGTCATTGGTGCGAGGCCGACAGCGGCGCGCGGACCGACATCTTCAACCCGGCCAGCGGCGAGAAGCTGGGCAGCGTGCCGAACATGGGCCGTGCCGAGACCCGCCGTGCCATCGAGGCGGCGCGCGTGGCGCAGCCGGCCTGGCGCAAGCTGACCGCCAAGGAGCGCGCTGCCCGCCTGCGCCAGTGGTACGAGCTGATCCTCGCCAACCAGGAAGACCTGGCGCAGATCATGACCGCCGAGCAGGGCAAGCCGCTGGCCGAGGCTAGAGGCGAGGTGGCCTACGCCGCGTCCTTCATCGAGTGGTTCGCCGAGGAGGCCAAGCGCGCCTATGGCGACGTGATCCCGGCGCATGCCGCCGACAAGCGCATCCTGGTGCAGAAGGAGCCGGTCGGCGTCACCGCGGCGATCACCCCGTGGAACTTCCCGGCGGCGATGATCACCCGCAAGGCTGGCCCGGCGCTGGCGGTGGGCTGCGCCATGGTGCTCAAGCCGGCACCGCAGACCCCCTTCTCCGCCCTGGCCCTGGCCGCCCTGGCCGAGCGCGCCGGCATCCCGGCCGGCCTGCTCAGCGTGCTGCCGGCGGACGTCGCCACCAGCCGCGAGGTGGGCGCCGAGCTGTGCGAGAATCCGGTGGTGCGCAAGCTGTCGTTCACCGGCTCGACCGGCGTCGGCATCAAGCTGATGGAGCAGTGTGCGCCGACCCTGAAGAAGCTGTCGCTGGAGCTGGGCGGCAATGCGCCCTTTATCGTGTTCGACGACGCCGACCTGGATGCCGCGGTCGAAGGCGCGATGATCTCCAAGTACCGCAACGCCGGACAGACCTGCGTGTGCGCCAACCGCATCTATGTGCAGGACAAGGTCTACGACGCCTTCGCCGCCAAGCTGGCCGCCGCAGTGGCCAAGCTCAAGGTGGGCAACGGCGCCGAGGCCGGCGTGACCACCGGCCCGCTGATCGACGCCAATGCCGTGGCCAAGGTGCGCCAGCACCTCGACGACGCGCTGAGCAAGGGCGCGCGGGTGATCGCCGGCGGCAACGGCCTGGGTGGCAACTTCTTCGAGCCGACTATTCTGGTCGATGTGCCAACCAGCGCGCGAGTCGCCAAGGAAGAGACCTTCGGCCCGCTGGCCCCGCTGTTCCGCTTCCGCGACGAGGAGGACGTGATCGCCCAGGCCAACGACACCGAGTTCGGCCTGGCTGCCTACTTCTACGCCCGCGACCTCGGCCGCGTGTTCCGCGTGGCCGATGCGCTGGAGTATGGCATGGTCGGCATCAACACCGGCCTGATCTCCACCGAGGTGGCGCCGTTCGGCGGCATGAAGGCTTCCGGCCTCGGCCGTGAGGGCTCCAAGTACGGTCTCGACGAGTATCTCGAGATCAAGTACCTGTGCCTCGGCGGCATCTGATTTCGTACGAACTCCGGGCCACGGCCCGGGGTGGGTGGAGGCCGTGTTTTGTCGGCGACGGCCCTTCACCCCTCCTTTCCGGCCGGCCTGCCACCGGCAGGCCGGCCCCGACCGACGCTCCGACTGTCCTGCGTGAGTAATGCCATGAGCCAGACCAACGCCTCCCTGCTGCAACGCCGCCAAGCTGCCGTCGCCCGCGGCGTCAGCCAGATCCACCCGATCGTCGCCGAGCGCGCCGAGAACGCCACCGTGTGGGACGTCGA
>NZ_SSTC01000109.1 GCF_004801855.1 Pseudomonas sp. A-1
AAGACCTGTTGCCATAGCGCATCCTCCTGGTGAGGGTTCAAGAATGCACCATGACTTCCTGGGACTGCACACCTAGTGTAAATTTGTTTTCCCCTTGATCACCCGAGGCCGCTCTGCCGGCCGAGGTGAAGGCCTGTTTGGATCAGGCCCTGGCCGAGGAGCGACCACCCGCGGCTGGCAGCGAGGTCAGTTGTCCTCGCTGTCGTTTCCCCAGTAGGCATTGAGCTTTTTTCGCAGCACCAGGATCGCTGCTGCCTCAGCCAGCGCCTTGTCCTTGCGGCGCAGCTCGCGCTCCAGTTCACGGATACGCTTCTTGTCCGCCTTGGCCTGTTCCCGCTCGGCCTGACGCTGCGCCTGGGCTGACTGCTGACCACTGATGCAGGCCTGACGCCAGGCCTGCACCTGATCGGGGTACAGGCCCTTGCGCCGGCAGTATTCGCTCAGCTCGATTTCCGACAGCGCGGCGGTCTCCAGCGCGACGGCGAACTTGGCCTCGGCCGACCAGTCATCGGGCAATTTCTTGTCTCCTGGCACGGGGGCTCCTTCAGCCTTGGCCTGTTTGCGCCAAGCATACAGGGTGACCTCGGAGATGCCTTCCTGGCGGGCCAGTTCGGCCACGGACAAGTTCAGCGGTGGCAACAGCTTCTTCAGCAGGGCGGCTTTTGGTTCAGCAGAGTAACGCGGCATTGCACAGCTCTTTCCGCCCCCAGGGTTCAGTTTGGGTGAGTCCCATCAGGCGACAACTATCCTGACACCGGGGGGCGGGCATGGATCGCCATTGGCGCCTACTCAACAGCCTGCGCGCGCTTACACAGCGCCTTGGTATGGGTCAGAGTATGGGTCAAGGCTGGATTGCCAAACCCCAGAAACGCGAAAGCCCCGGAATCCGGGGCTTTCAGCTTTCAATATGGCGGTGAGGGAGGGATTCGAACCCTCGATACGGTTTCCCGTATACACACTTTCCAGGCGTGCTCCTTCAACCGCTCGGACACCTCACCATATTTGACGTCGCTGGGGCGTTGCCCTGTCGACGGCGCACAATGTATTCGAAGCCTTTTCGAAAAGCAAAGGTTTTTTCAAATTTTTCATTGGCTTAGGGCTGCGCAGAGGCGTGGCGGGGTTCCTGCTAGACTGCGCGCCGGCAAGTGACGGAGGCGCGCATGGCGAGCTGGGACATTTTCTGCAGTGTGGTGGACAACTACGGCGACATCGGGGTGACCTGGCGGCTGGCCCGTCAGCTGGCGGCCGAGCATGGCCACCGGGTGCGCCTGTGGGTCGACGAGCCGGCGGCGTTTGTCGCGCTCTGTCCCCAGGCCGATGCCGGGCTGGCCTGCCAGGTGGTGGCCGGGGTGGAGGTCTGCCACTGGGCGGCGGACTGGCAGCCCCGGGCCCTGGCCGACGTGGTGATCGAAGCCTTCGGCTGCACGCTGCCGCAGGCCCTGGTGGCGGACATGCGCGCCGCCGAGCGCCAGCCCCTGTGGCTGAACCTGGAGTATCTCAGCGCCGAGGACTGGGTGGTCGGCTGCCATGGCCTGCCGTCGCCCCAGGGCCAGGGGCTGCGCAAGTACTTCTTCTTTCCCGGTTTCGTCGCCGGGACCGGCGGCCTGCTGCGCGAGCGCGAGTTGCTGGCGCGGCGCCAGGCGTTCCAGGCCGATGAGGCGGCGCGGCGCGCGTTTCTCGCCGGCGTCGGTGTCACCGTGCAGGCGCAGGCGCGGCTGATCTCGCTGTTCGCCTATGAGAATCCCGGCCTTGGCGAATGGCTGGATGCCCTGGTCGCCGACGCGCAGCCGACCCAGTTGCTGGTGCCGCGCGGGCGCATTCTCGGCGATCTGCGCCAGTGGCTGGGCGAGACGGCGGAGCTGGAGCCGGGGTTCGTCGCCCGCCGCGGCAATCTGCAGCTGCAGGTGCTGCCTTTCGTGTCCCAGGATGACTACGACCGCCTGCTGTGGTGCTGCGATTTCAATGCGGTGCGCGGCGAGGACTCCTTCGTGCGCGCGCAGTGGGCGGGGCGGCCGTTGCTCTGGCACATCTACCCGCAGCAGGAGGACGCCCACTGGGACAAGCTGGAGGCGTTCCTGGCGCTCTACCGGCAGGGGCTGTCCGCCGGGGCGGGGCAGGCCCTGCAGCAATTGTGGCGGGCGTGGAATGCCGGGGCGGGCATGGGGGAAGCCTGGCTGGCGGCGCAGCGGCACTGGCCGGAGTGGCGGGAGCATGCGCAGAACTGGTGCGCGGAGCAGGCCTCTCGTCCTGATCTTGCCGCTGCGCTGGAACAGTTTTACCAAAATTCGCTATCATGCGCGGCTTAGATCTTGTACCTCCAGTCACATCCGGATATTTCGCATGAAAACCGCACAAGAAATGAAGGCCAACAACGTTGCCCTGATCGACGGCCAGCCGTGGCTGATCCAGAAGGCCGAGTTCACCAAGTCCGGTCGTAACAGCGCCATCGTCAAGATGAAGCTGCGCAACCTGATCAACGGCTCCAAGACCGAGACCGTTTACAAGGCTGACGACAAGATGGAGCAGGTCATCCTCGATCGCAAGGAAGTGACCCTGTCCTACATCAGCGGTGAGGACTACGTGTTCATGGATCCGGAGTACAACTCCTATGAACTGCGTGCGGAAGATCTGGAGAGCGTCCTGCCGTTCATCGAGGAAGGCATGACCGACGTCTGCGAAGCCGTGTTCTTCGAAGGCAAGGTGATCTCCGTCGACCTGCCGACCACCATCGTGCGTCAGGTCGTCTACACCGAAACCGCTGCCCGTGGCGACACCAGCGGCAAGGTGATGAAGCCGGCCAAGCTGCGCAACGGCACCGAAGTCAAGGTGGCCGATTTCGTCAACATCGACGACTGGATCGAAATCGACACCCGCGACGGCTCCTACAAGGGCCGTACCCAGGCTCCGCAAGCCTGAGTCTGACGCGAGTACCCCAGAGCCCGGCCCAGTGCCGGGCTCTTTCGTTTCTGCGCGGCCTATCTGTCGAAGCGGGCCTGCAGCGCCTGGTCCCACGGGGGCAGCGGACCGAAGCGGTCCTTGAGGAACTCCAGCAGCAGGCGGGTGCGCGAGGCGGCGGGCTGGGGCAGGCGCAGGGCGTAGATGCCGCTGGGTTCGGGTGGCGGCAGGCCGGCGTCGCAGAACAGCGGCACCAGTTCGCCGCGCAGCAGGTGGTCGCTGATCAGCCAGGTCGGCAGGTGGGCGATGCCGAGGCCGGCGACCGCCGCGAACAGCAGGGTCTCCGCGTTGTTGGCGGTCATCCGCAGGCGCCCGGGGCGGATCAGGCGGCTCTGTCCGTCGATCTCGAAGCGCCAGGCGTGCGGCGGCGCCAGGGCATCCCAGTCCAGGCCGTCGTGTTCGGGCAACTGGCGGGGGTCGCTGGGCGTGCCGCGGCGCTTCAGGTAGTCCGGGCTGGCGCAGGCGATGCGCCGCATCGGCGCCAGCGGCGTGGCCACCAGGCGGGTGTCGGCCAGCGGGCCGATGCGCAGCACCAGGTCGACCTCGCCGAGGTGCTCGCCCTGCAGGTCGACGAAGCTGTCGATCAGGCGCAGCTGCACGTCCAGTCCCGGCCAGGCCACCAGGAACTCGGCGATCGCCGGCGCCAAGTGGCGGCGGCCGAAGGGCGCCGGGGCGTCGATGCGGATCAGCCCCTCCGGGGCCTCGCTCAGCGATACCGCCTCGGCGCGCGCCAGACGCAGCTCGTCGAGGATGCGCCGGGCGCGTTCGGCGAAGGCCAGTCCTGCCGGGGTGGCCCTGACCGCATGGGTGCTGCGCTGGAACAGCGGGCTGCCGAGGGACTGCTCGAGGGCATCGATGCGCCGCGCCACCGCCGAGGGGGTGAGCTGCTGGCGGCGGGCGGCGGCGGAGAAGCTGCCGCAGGCCAGCACATCGAGGAACAGGGCGAGCTGGGTGGTCAGGGCGTCGGGATTCATGGCGTATCTGCTTTGCAGGATCTGCACAGCCATTGTGCGTGGCTTTGCGTTTCCCGGCCAGCCATGGCTGCGTAGCATGCGCCTTTTCCGGAGGTGCCATGACTCTCTCGGTGTTCTTTCTCGATCTCGGCCTCGGCCTGCTGCTCGGCGCGCTGGGCGGCCTGTTCGGCATCGGCGGCGGCCTGCTGGCCATTCCCGCGCTGGCTCTGCTGTTCGGCCTCGACCAGCAGCTGGCCCAGGGCACGGCGCTGGTGATGGTGGTGCCCAACGTGCTGCTGGCGCTGTGGCGCTACCACCAGCGCAATCGCATCGACTGGCGGCACGCGCTGCTGCTCGGGGCGTCCTCGTTCTGCCTGGCCTGGATCGGCGCCGCGCTGGCGGTGGGGCTGGAGGCCGAGGCGATGCGTCGCGGCTTCGTCGGCTTCCTGCTGGCGCTGGCCGCGTGGAACCTGACCCAGGTGTTCCTGCGCACCGGCGCCGGCAGCGCCGGGCTGAACCGCCCCTGGCCGTGGCTGGGCGCTCTCGGCGGCGGTGCCGGGCTGGTCGGCGGACTGTTCGGCGTCGGCGGCGCGGTGGTGGCCACGCCGGTGCTGACCCTGCTGTTCGGCGTCAGCCAGGTGGTGGCCCAGGGGCTGTCGCTGGCGCTGGCGGCGCCCAGCACGGCGGTGGCGCTGGCGACCTACACCGGGCACGGCCAGGTCGACTGGGCGACCGGTCTGCCGCTGGCGGTCGGCGGCCTGCTGAGCATCGGCTGGGGCGTCCGGCTGGCCCATGCCCTGCCGCAACGGCTGCTGCGCGGGCTGTTCACCCTGTTCCTGCTGCTGTGCGCCGCGCTGCTCGGCCTCAAGGCCTGAAGCCCTCGGCGATGTGTTCGGCGAGGGCGTCGGTGACCGGTGACTCCGAGCCGGGACGGCGCAGCAGGACGATGCTGGTGGTCGGCAGCGGCGGCAGGCCCTCGGCCTCGCCGAGGATGCGCAGGTCGGCCGGGATCAGGCTCTGCAGCTGGGCGGTGACGGCCAGGCCGGCGCCGACTATCGCCAGCAGCGCCGCGAGGCTCGGGCTGCTGTAGGCGATGCGGTAGGGGCGGCCGAGGGCGTCCAGGGCGTTGCATGCCCAGGCCCGGCAGAAGCAGCCGCTGTTGAACATCGCCAGCGGCATCGGCGACTGCTCGTGGGGGCTGAAGCCGCGCGCCTCGGCCCAGACGAAGCGTTCCTGGCGCAGCAGCCGGCCGATCTCGCTGCCCGGCTCGCGGGTGACGATGCTGAAGTCGAGGTCCTGGCGCTGCAGCAACTGGTACGACGGCTCGCAGTGCACCTCCACCTGCACCAGCGGGTGGCTCTGCGCGAAGCGCGAGAGGATGCCGGGCAAAAAGCGCATCACGTAGTCGTCCGGGGTGCCGATGCGCACCGCGCCGACCATGTGCGGCTCGCGCAGGGTGGCCAGCAGCTCGCCCTGCAGCTTGAGGATGCGCCGCGCGTAGCCGAGCAGCACCTGGCCCTCGGCGGTCAGCCGTACCTGGCGGCCGTCGCGCGCGAACAGCGCGCGCTGCAGCACGTCCTCCTCCAGGCGCTTCATCTGCATGCTCACTGCCGACTGGGTGCGGTTGACCGCCTCCGCCGCGCGGGTGAAGCCGCCGTGGTCGGCGATGGCGACGAAGGTGCGCAGCAGCTCGCTGTCGATGCTCGGATAGCTCATTCATCAATCCCCGAGATGCCTGTCATCACAAGTATTCGTTGGATTGATCCTATGCCCGCGCCGAGACTGAATCCACAGGCAGAGGAGGATCAGGCGATGAAAGGGCAAATGCAGGTAGTGGGAAGCGGGCGGCTGGAGGTCCTGCCGCCCTGGTGGCGACGGGCGTGGCAGCGGGTGCGGCGCTGGCGGCAACTGGCGCGCCAGCGCCGCCAGCTGGCGATGCTGAGCGACGCGACGCTCAAGGATATCGGCCTGAGCCGTGCGGACATCTGGGTGGAGAGCCACCGGCCGTTCTGGGACGACCGGGGCTCCCGTCAGGATTAGCGCCGTACCTGCTTGAGGGTCTCGGCGATCAGGAACGCCAGCTCCAGCGACTGGTCGGCGTTGAGGCGCGGGTCGCAGTGGGTGTGGTAGCGGTCGGACAGGCCGGCCTCGGTGATCGGGCGGGTGCCGCCGATACATTCGGTGACGTTCTGTCCGGTCATCTCGATGTGGATGCCGCCGGCGTAGCTGCCTTCGGCCTGGTGCACCTGGAAGAAGCGCTTCACCTCGTTCAGGACCTGGGCGAAGTCGCGGGTCTTGTAGCCGCTGCTGGCCTTGATGGTGTTGCCGTGCATCGGGTCCGAGCTCCACAGCACCAGGCGGCCCTCGTCCTCGACCGCGCGGATCAGTTGCGGCAGGTGCGCCTCGACCTTGTCGGCGCCCATGCGCACGATCAGGTTGAGGCGCCCCGGGTCGTTGTCCGGGTTGAGGATGTCGATCAGGCGCAGCAGCTCGTCATGCTTCATGCTCGGGCCGACCTTGACGCCGATCGGGTTGCCGACGCCGCGCAGGAACTCGACGTGGGCGCCGTCCAGCTGGCGGGTGCGGTCGCCGATCCACAGCATGTGCGCCGAGCAGTCGTACCAGCCGCCGGTCAGGCTGTCCTGACGCACGAAGGCCTGCTCGTAGTTGAGCAGCAGCGCCTCGTGGGCGGTGAAGAAGCTGGTCTCGCGCAGCTGCGGAGCATCCTCCAGGCCGCAGGCGCGCATGAACGCCAGGGTCTCGTCGATGCGGTCGGCCAGTTGGCCGTACTTCTCGTTCAGCTCGGCGTTGGCGATGAAGTCGAGGTTCCACTGGTGCACCTGGTGCAGGTCGGCGAAGCCGCCCTGGGCGAAGGCGCGCAGCAGGTTGAGGCTGGCGGTGGACTGGTGGTAGGCCTGCAGCAGGCGCTCCGGGTCCGGCACCCGGCTCTTCTCGTCGAAGCCGATGCCGTTGACGATGTCGCCGCGGTAGGCCGGCAGGGTGACGCCGTCGATGGTCTCCTCGCCGGCCGAGCGCGGCTTGGCGAACTGGCCGGCCATGCGCCCGACCTTGACCACCGGGCAGCCGGCGGCGAAGGTCATGGCGATGGCCATCTGCAGCAGCACCTTGAAGGTGTCGCGGATCTTGCCGGCGGAGAACTCGGCGAAACTCTCCGCGCAGTCGCCGCCCTGCAGCAGGAAGGCGCGGCCCTGGGTGACCTCGGCGAACTGCCGGCGCAGCTCGCGCGCCTCGCCGGCGAACACCAGCGGCGGATAGCTGGCGAGGGTCCGCTCGACGCGCGCCAGGTGCTCGGCGTCGGGGTACACGGGTTGCTGCTGGATCGGCTTGCCTCTCCAGCTGTCGGGGCTCCAGGTCTGGCTCATCACTGCTCGCCTTGCGTGTGTCGGTATGCCGGCTATGGTAACCGATCGATCCGCCCGCCGGGCCGATGGTTCCGATAGAGTCCCTGCATCGAGAGGGCGGCTCTGCTAGGATGCCGGGCCATTTTTCCGGGGGCACGAGATGAGCGACTACCAGCAGCTGGCCGAGGTGCACGACGACTACGGAGTGATCCGCGTGGTGCAGTCCGGCGACTACCGCTTCCTCGAGTTCGGCGACGAGGTCGAGCAGAGCTGCAGCTATGTCCCCGATCCGGCCTGGCTGGAGTACGACTACACCCGCGCCATGCTGCTCGGCGCGCTGCTGCCCGAGCGCGCCGAGCATGCGCTGTTCCTCGGCCTGGGCGGCGGCAGCCTGACCATGGCCTGCCTGAAGTATCTGCCGTTCGCCACGGTGGAGGCGGTGGAGCTGCGCCCCGAGGTGCCGCGCCTGGCTCGCGAGTTCATGGGGCTGGCCAGCGATCCGCGCCTGAGCATCCGCATCGGTGACGCCCAGGAGCGGCTGGACGAGTGCGCGCCGGCGGACGTGATCTTCTTCGACCTCTATACCGACACCGGGCCGGCGGCGGCGCACCTCGCCTGGGGCTTTCTCGAGGCCTGCCGCGCGCGCCTGCGCCCCGGTGGCTGGCTGGTGATCAACCAGTGGAGCACCGCCGACGGCAAGCCGCTGGGCGCGGCGCTGCTGCGCGGGTTGTTCCGCCGCAGCTACTGGGAGATCCCGGTGAGCGACGGCAACGTGATCCTGTTCATCCCGGCCGACGACGGGCAGGAGCTGGACGAGGAGCGGCTGCGCCAGCGGGCTGCGGCGCTGGAGGGGGCGCTGGGCTACTCCCCGGATCGGCTGATCGCGGCGCTGCGGCCGGCGAGCTGAGCGCGCGGTGGGGAGGCTTTGGCAGGTGCCCGGGCAAAAATAGCGCGACTCGGCACGCATTTTGCGTTATGATGCGCGCCAGCTTTGCTACGCGCTCTTGTGGAACCGCTTTTTCCGCAAGCGCGGCTTCTGCTGTGCGTCCGTCCCCACGGACATTTCTTGACGAACTATCCTTTCACGCGATTTCGCAAATCCCCGCCGACCAGGCTGCCAGGGTGACCCCACGGGTCTTGCTTTTGGCTGGCGCAGCGCTGGCCATGGGTCTTTGCGGATTACACGAGGCAAATACCCATGACCGAATCCATCGTTGGCGGCTTCGCCGCGCTCAATCTTCATCCGGCCGTGCTGTCCGCGATCACCGCGGTCGGCTACGAAGAGCCGTCTGCCATCCAGGCCCAGTCGATCCCGGTGATCCTCGCCGGCCACGACATGATCGGCCAGGCGCAGACCGGTACCGGTAAGACCGCGGCCTTCGCCCTGCCGATGCTGTCGCTGCTCGACCCGAGCCGCCGCGAGCCGCAGATCCTCATCCTCACCCCGACCCGCGAGCTGGCCCTGCAGGTCGCCGCCGCCTTCGAGCGCTACTCCAGCGACATGGGCAGCGTGAAGGTGGTGGCGGTGTACGGCGGCGCGCCCATGGGCCCACAGCTCAAGGCCCTGCGCCAGGGCGCCCAGGTGGTGGTCGCCACCCCCGGCCGCCTGTGCGACCACCTGCGTCGCGACGAGAACCTGCTGAACAGCGTCCAGCGCCTGGTGCTCGACGAGGCCGACGAGATGCTCAAGCTCGGCTTCATGGAGGACATCGAGGCGATCTTCCAGGCCCTGCCGGAAAGCCGCCAGACCGTGCTGTTCTCCGCGACCCTGCCGGCGTCGATCCGCGCCATTGCCGAGCGCAACCTGAAGTCGCCCAAGCACGTCAAGATCGCCAGCAAGACCCAGACCGTCGAACGCATCGAGCAGGCCCACCTGATGGTGCACGCCGACCAGAAGCAGGCCGCCGTGCTGCGCCTGCTCGAGGTCGAGCAGTTCGACGCGCTGATCGGCTTCGTGCGTACCAAGCAGGCCACCCTCGACATCGCCGAGATGCTCGAGCGCAACGGCTACCGTGCCGCCGCGCTGAACGGCGACATCGCCCAGGCCCAGCGCGAGCGCGTGGTCGAGTCGCTGAAGAACGGCGTGCTGGACATCGTGATCGCCACCGACGTGGCCGCCCGTGGCCTCGACGTGCCGCGCATCACCCACGTGCTGAACATCGACATGCCGTACGACCCGGAGTCCTACGTGCACCGCATCGGCCGTACCGGCCGTGCCGGTCGCGAAGGTCGTGCCCTGCTGCTGGTCACCCCGCGCGAGCGCCGCATGCTGCAGGTGATCGAGCGCGTCACCGGGCAGAAGGTCGCCGAGATCAAGATGCCGGATGCCGAAACCGTGCTGGAAGCGCGTCTGCAGCGTCTGGCCAACAGCCTCCAGCCGCTGCTGGCAGACGCCGAAGCCAGCCGCGGCCAGGTCTGCGCCGAGCTGTGCCGTCGCCTGGAGTGCACCCCCGAGGTGCTGGCTGCCGTACTGCTGGCCAAGCAGACCCAGGGCCAGGCCCTGGATCTGGAGGGCGTGCGCCGCGAGCAGCCGCTGGCCCCGGCTCCGGCCCGCGAGCGTGCGCCGGCTGGCGAGCGCGGCGAGCGTGCTGGTGAGCGCAGCGGCGAGCC
>NZ_SSTC01000110.1 GCF_004801855.1 Pseudomonas sp. A-1
TCTCGGCGGCGGCGCGCGGGGCGCGGGCCTCGGCGCGCAGCAGCGCGCCGCCGTCGGGCTGGCCGACCAGGCCGCGCAGCCACAGCTGATCGCCCTCGAGCAGCGCGTAGCAGGCGATCGGCACCTGGCAGCCGCCGTTGAGGTGCTTGTTCAGCGCGCGCTCGGCGTTGACCCGGTCGGCGGTGTCGACGTGGTGCAGCGGTGCCAGCAGGGCGTGCACCTCGGCATCGGCGCTGCGGCACTCGATGCCCACCGCGCCCTGGCCACCGGCCGGCAGACTGTCCTCGGCGCTGATGAAGGCGCGGATGCGTTCCTCGAAGCCGAGGCGGATCAGCCCGGCGGCGGCGAGGATGATGGCGTCGTACTCGCCGGCGTCGAGCTTGGCCAGGCGGGTGTTCACGTTGCCGCGCAGGAACTGGATCTTCAGGTCCGGGCGGCGCGCCAGCAGTTGGGCCTGGCGACGCAGGCTGGAGGTGCCGACCACGCTGCCGGCCGGCAGCGCATCGAGGCTGGCGAAGGTGTTGGAGACGAAGGCGTCGCGCGGGTCCTCGCGCTCGCAGATGCAGTACAGGCCGAGCCCCTCGGGGAAGTCCATCGGCACGTCCTTCATCGAGTGCACGGCGATGTCCGCCTCGTTGTCCAGCAGGGCGGTTTCCAGCTCCTTGACGAACAGGCCCTTGCCGCCGATCTTCGCCAGCGGCGCGTCGAGCAGCTTGTCGCCGCGGCTGACCATCGGCACCAGGCTGACGACCAGACCGGGATGGGCCGCCTCGAGACGGGCCTTGACGTATTCGGCCTGCCACAGGGCGAGGGCACTCTTGCGGGTGGCGATGCGGATTTCGCGAGGCATGGGCAATTCCGGATGCAGGTGAATTGCCGCGATGATAGCAGGCTCGGCGCGCCGGCTGGATCGGCCGGGCGCAAGGAAGGGGCGACGCCGGCCCGGCCGGCGCCGCGCGGGAGATCAGAGCTCGTTCATCAGCTTGCGCACCCCGGCCACGTGGCGGCGGCTGACGGTCAGCGCCTCGTCGCCGAGGCCGCGCAGGTACAGCTGGAAGTGGCCGAGGGCGGTGCGCTGCAGGCGCTCGATGCGCTCGCGGGCGACCAGTGCGTTGCGGTGGATGCGCACGAAGCGCGAGCCGAACTCCTCCTCCAGCGCCTTGAGCGGCTCGTCGAGCAGCACCTCGCCGTGCTCGTGGCGCAGGGTCACGTACTTGTGGTCGGCGATGAAGTAGATCACCTGCTCCAGCGGGATCAGGTCGATGCCCTTGCGGGTGCGCGCGCCGATGTGGCTGCGCGGGGCGCCCTGATCGGGCGCCGGGCGGCCGAGGGCGGCCAGTTGCACGCGGTTGGGCCGCTCGGCCTTCTTCAGCGCCTCCTCCAGCGCCTCCAGACGCACCGGCTTGACCAGGTAGCCCGCCGCGCTGACCTGGAACGCCTCGAGGGCGAACTCGTCGTGGGCGGTGCAGAAGATCACCGCCGGCGGCGCCTCGCGCTCGCACAGCCGGGCCGCCACCTGCAGGCCGTCGAGGCCGGGCATGCGGATGTCGAGCAGGACGATGTCCGGCTTCAGCGAATCGATCAGGGCCAGCGCCTCCTCGCCGTTGCCGGCGGCAGGTTCGAGGACGCGATAGCCATCCAGTTGCCCGACCAGCCGGGCCAGGCGCTCACGCGCCAGGGGTTCATCGTCGACGATCAGGACATTCATGATGATCTGGCTTCCTGCGTGGGTCTTCCACAAGCATAGCGTAGACAGGTGAAGTGCCGTCCGTCACGGCACTCGCAGGTAAGACTCGCATCTGGCCCGAAAAGTGCCGCCAGGCGGGCCTGGATGTTGTGCAGCGCCAGGCGGGTGCCGCCGGACTCCGCCGTCTCCCCTGGCGCCAGCGGGTTGCTCACGCACAGGTGGAACTGGCCAGCGGCATACTCGGCCAGCACCTCGACCCGGCCGCCGTCGATGCGCGGCTGGATGCCGTGGATGATGGCATTCTCCAGCAGCGGCTGCAGGGTCAGCTGCGGGATCGGCAGCTCGCCCGGCACGCCGTCGATCCGCCAGTCCAGCTGCAACCGCTCGCCCAGGCGGTACTGCTCGATCGACAGGTAGCGGCGCGCCAGGGCCAGCTCGTCGCGCCAGGCCACCAGGCTGCCCGGCTTGGCCAGGCTGGCGCGGAACAGGTCGGACAGATCGAGCACCGCCTGCTCGGCCTTGTCGGCATCGACGGCGATCAGGCTGGCGATGCTGTTCAGGCTGTTGAACAGGAAGTGCGGGCGGATGCGCGCCTGCAGCGCCTCCAGCCGCGCGCGCAGCTCGGCCTGCTGCTGGCGGCGCCACTGGCTCTGCAGCCAGAAGTAGCGCAGCACCAGCCCGGACATGATCAGCGCGATCAGGCCGTGGCGCAGGTAGAGGTTGACCTGCCCCTCCAGCGGCCGCGGCGCGGCCAGGCCGAAGTGGCCGGCCGCCCAGGTGCAGGCCAGGGTCAGCGCCACCACCAGCGCGCCGCAGAGGATGCCGGCCAGCGCCTGCGGCAGGCGCATCAGCCAGGGTCGCAGGCGGCACAGCGCCGCCGCCGCGAGCAGCACGATCCACTGCACGAACAGCGAGGTCAGCGCCAGGCGCACCCAGTCGAACGCCGGCTGCAGCGGCTCGGCCAGCACCAGCACCAGCACCAGCAGCTCGGCGAGCAGCACCAGGCTGAGCAGCGCCTCCGGCGCGCACAGCTCGGGGAGGAAGAAGTCGTCGGAGGAGGCCGGCGGGCGGGTGCCGGTGGACCAGGTTCTGCGCATGCCCGCAGTGTCGGTGCCGACCGCTCGTCCGGCAAGTCCGGCCCGCCGCCACGGTGACCGCCGTCACCGAATGCCGCTGCCGGGTTTTGCCGGGCGAGCTGCTATCATGCCCGCCACTTCCTTCACCGACGCATGCACAGCACGAGACACCGATGAGCAGCGAAAAAACCAACCAGTCCTGGGGCGGCCGCTTCAGCGAGCCGGTCGACGCCTTCGTCGCCCGCTTCACCGCCTCCGTCGACTTCGACAGGCGCCTGTACCGCCACGACATCATGGGCTCGATCGCCCACGCCACCATGCTCGAGCAGGCCGGCGTGCTGACCGTTGCCGAGCGCGACGCGATCATCGACGGCCTCACCCAGATCCAGGCCGAGATCGAGGCCGGCCAGTTCGACTGGCGCGTCGATCTGGAAGACGTGCACATGAACATCGAGGCGCGCCTGACCGACCGCATCGGCATCACCGGCAAGAAGCTGCACACCGGGCGTAGCCGCAACGACCAGGTGGCCACCGACATCCGCCTGTGGCTGCGCGACGAGATCGACGTGATCCTCGCCGAGATCACCCGCCTGCAGCAGGGCCTGCTGGCGCAGGCCGAGCAGCACGCCGAAGTGATCATGCCCGGCTTCACCCACCTGCAGACCGCCCAGCCGGTGACCTTCGGCCACCACCTGCTGGCCTGGTTCGAGATGCTGTCGCGCGACCACGAGCGCCTGGTCGACTGCCGCAAGCGGGTCAACCGCATGCCGCTCGGCTCGGCCGCGCTGGCCGGCACCACCTACCCGATCCAGCGCGAGATCACCTGCCGGCTGCTCGGCTTCGAGGCCATCGGCGGCAACTCGCTGGACGGCGTGTCGGACCGCGACTTCGCCATCGAATTCTGCGCCGCCGCCTCGCTGGCGATGATGCACCTGTCGCGCTTCTCCGAGGAGCTGGTGCTGTGGACCAGCGCCCAGTTCAACTTCATCGAGCTGCCGGACCGCTTCTGCACCGGCTCCTCGATCATGCCGCAGAAGAAGAACCCCGACGTCCCCGAACTGGTGCGCGGCAAGAGCGGCCGGGTGTTCGGCGCGCTGACCGGCCTGCTGACCCTGATGAAGGGCCAGCCGCTGGCCTACAACAAGGACAACCAGGAGGACAAGGAGCCGCTGTTCGACGCCGCCGACACCCTGCGCGACAGCCTGCGCGCCTTCGCCGACATGGTCCCGGCGATCCGGCCGCGCGTCGAGGTGATGCGCGAGGCCGCGCGCCGCGGCTTCTCCACCGCCACCGACCTGGCCGACTACCTGGTGCGCAAGGGCCTGCCGTTCCGCGACTGCCACGAGATCGTCGGCCACGCGGTGAAGTACGGCGTGCAGAGCGGCAAGGATCTGGCCGAGATGTCGCTGGACGAGCTGCGCCAGTTCAGCGACCAGATCGAAGGCGACGTGTTCGCCGTGCTGACCCTGGAAGGCTCGGTCAACGCCCGCGACCACATCGGAGGCACCGCCCCGGCGCAGGTGCGCGCCGCCGTGGCCCGCGGCCGCGAGCTGCTGGCCGCGCGCTGACCCCCCGCGGCAGGCGCTCCGACCAAGGAGCGCTTGCCGTGCCCGGCATAGGCGGGTTATGAAGGAGGCCAAGGCCGCCCGGAATGCCCGCCATGCCCACCGACCGCCCGCGCTTTCGCGTCAGCGCCGACCGCCAGTCGGCCAGCCGCCGCCTGCGCTACATCGAGACCAGCCGCCCGGACGACGGCAGCTGCACCCTCTGCCGGCTGGACGAAGAGAACCCGCCGGCGCCCGACGAGACTCCCGCCATGACCGAACACAGCGCCGAGGACGATGCCGTCTTCGCCGAAGAGAAACTGATCGAGGCCATCGAGAATCAGGTCGCCGCCGGCGAGCCGGCCGCGGCCCAGGCCACCCTCAACAAGCTGACCCTGGTCGGCTACCCGCGCGAGGACGCCGTGCGCCTGATGGCGCTGATCCTCGCCCACGAGATCGAGAACATGCTGGCCGACAACCGTCCGTTCGACGGCGCCGGCTACGAGCGCATGCTGCGCGCCCTGCCCGAGCTGCCCGAGGCCCTGCAGGGCGACGCCGAGGAAGACGAATAACGACAAGCGGCAGCACCCGGCTGCCGCGACCGCACTGGAGGCACCATGCACCTGAATCCCGAGCTGATCGCCGAACTGGAACTGCTCACCCTGTTCAACCCGGACAACACCCAGGAGGGCCTCAAGATCCACCAGGACGCCGCGCCGCAGATGATCGCCGCCGGCCAGCGCCTGCACGCCAAGGGGCTGATCTCCCAGGCCGACGGCGGCTACCTGACCAGCCTCGGCCTCGACGCCACCGAGCAGCTGCGCACCGTGCTGACCATCCTGCAGCCGGCCTGATCGCCTCTGCCGTAGGCTGGAAAACGACCGCGGGCCCTTTCCACCAGCCAGCGACACGCGGCCAAGGCGGAAAACCGCTGCGCGGGTTTTCCACCCTACGCATCGCGTAGCCCAGAAAGCCAACAGCCCGCGCCGGTCTCCCGGTCGCGGGCTGTTTGCGTTCTTGCCGTCAGGCCGCCTTCAGCGCACCTCGCCGGCGGCCTCCGGCTGGTAGTCGACGCCGAGCAGGGTCAGCTTGAGGCGCTTGCCGCCGGGCACTTCCCAGTCGATGGTCTGGCCGACCGACAGGCCGAGCAGCGCACAGCCGACCGGCGCCAGCACCGACACCGTGCCCTCGGCGCCCGCCTCGTGCGGGTAGACCAGGGTCAGATGGTATTCCTTGCCGCTGGCTTCCTCGCGGCAGTGGGCGGTGGAGTTCATGGTCACCACGCCCGGCGGCACCGCGTCGAGACCGACCACCTCGGCGCGCTCGAGTTCGCGCTCCAGTGCCTCGGCGGTGGGGCCGTAGTCCTCCAGGCTGTCCAGCAGCTTCTCCAGACGCTGCAGGTCGAGACGGGTGATGGTGATGGGCGGCGACAGGCTCATGATGTCGGCAGGGCTCCTTGACGTGATCGGGAAAAAGCAAAACCCCACCCGAGCAGGCTGTGTGAAAACGTCGCAAACGTCGGCGAAGCAAAGCCGAAAGGGCGACCACGGGGGTCGACCGCTTCCAACGGCGCATCGCCCGACGCGGTGTCTTTACACAACCGGCGCAGGCGGGGTTTGCAGCGACCATACCACAGCAAGGCGAATAGGCAAGCCGGCCGGATCAAGGGGCAGCCCGATCCGGACTGCCGCTCAGAGCGCCGAGAAGTCGACCTCCTCGCCGGCCTGCTCGCGGACCAGACGCGCCAGCATGGCCGGCAGCGGCTCGCCGCCGGCGTCGCACACCCAGCGCGCAGCACTCTCGTCGTAATCGAAGTGGAAGCCGCCGGAGCGCGCCGCCAGCCACAGCTGGCGCAGCGGCTCCTGGCGGCTGAAGATCAGCTGGCTGCCGTTGTCGAAGCGCACGGTCAGCACGCCGCCGCTGTTCTCCAGATCGACGTCCAGGTCGCTGGCGTCGAAGGCGTCTTCGACCGCCAGTTGCAGGGCGTCCACCAGGCTGTGGAAGCGGGCTTCAGTGAGGCTCATCGGCTGTTCTCCGCGGAAACTGGGTTGCATACACAAGGCCCCGCGCAGGCCGCGTCCGCCGCGCGTCCCGGCGCATAGGCAAGCCCTCGGGGGGTCGGTATACTCCGGCGCAATCGATGCTTTTACAAGGATTTCCGCCATGAAGCGCCTGCTGCTTCCGCTCCTTGCGCTGATCGTGCTCAGCGCCGGCCTCACCGGCTGCGGCCAGAAAGGTCCGCTGTACCTGCCGGGCGACAAGAACGCCGGTAGCAGCAAAGACCGCTTCGAACTCTAAGATTCCGTGCGTCCGCCTGTGGGCGGACGCCCCCAGGAGGCTGCATGCAATCCTTCGACTACCGCGACGGCCAGCTGTTCGCGGAAGGCGCGGCGCTGTCCGCGATCGCCGAGCGCTTCGGCACCCCCACCTACGTCTATTCGCGCGCCCACATCGAGGCGCAGTACCGCGCCTACGCCGATGCGCTGGCCGGCATGGAGCACCTGGTGTGCTTCGCGGTCAAGGCCAACTCCAACCTCGGCGTGCTCAACGTGCTCGCGCGCCTCGGCGCCGGCTTCGACATCGTCTCGCGCGGCGAACTGGAGCGCGTGCTGGCCGCCGGCGGCGAGCCGGGCAAAATCGTCTTCTCCGGCGTCGGCAAGAGCCGCGACGACATGCGCCGCGCGCTGCAGGTCGGCGTCCACTGCTTCAACGTCGAATCCGACGTCGAGCTGGAGCGCCTGCAGGAAGTCGCTGCCGAACTGGGCGTCAAGGCGCCGGTGTCGCTGCGGGTCAATCCCGACGTCGACGCGCAGACCCATCCATACATCTCCACCGGCCTCAAGGAGAACAAGTTCGGCATCGCCATCGACGCCGCCGAGGCGGTCTACGTCCGCGCCGCCGAGCTGCCGAACCTCGAGGTGGTCGGCGTCGACTGCCACATCGGCTCGCAGCTGACCCAGCTGGAACCCTTCCTCGACGCCCTCGAGCGCCTGCTGGCGCTGGTCGACCGCCTGGCCGAACGCGGCATCACCATCAAGCACCTCGATCTCGGCGGCGGCCTCGGCGTGCGCTACCGCGACGAGGAGCCGCCGCTGGCCGGCGACTACATCAAGGCGGTGCGCGAGCGCCTGGCCGGCCGCGCGCTGGCCCTGGTGTTCGAGCCGGGCCGCTCGATCGTCGCCAACGCCGGCGTGCTGCTGACCCGCGTCGAGTACCTCAAGCACACCGAGCACAAGGACTTCGCGGTAATCGACGCGGCGATGAACGACCTGATCCGCCCGGCCCTGTACCAGGCGTGGATGGACATCGTGCCGGTGCAGCCGCGCAGCGGCGAGGCGCGCCGCTACGACCTGGTCGGGCCGATCTGCGAGACCGGCGACTTCCTCGGCAAGGACCGCGAGCTGGTGCTGGCCGAAGGCGACCTGCTGGCGGTGCGCTCGGCCGGCGCCTACGGCTTCGTGATGAGTTCCAACTACAACACCCGCGGCCGCGCCGCCGAGGTGCTGGTGGACGGCGAGCAGGTGCATCTGGTGCGCCGCCGCGAGACCCTCGAGGAACTCTACGCCGGCGAAAGCCTGCTGCCCAACTGATCCGGAGGCCGGCATGCTGCTGCGTTTCACCAAGATGCACGGGCTGGGCAACGACTTCATGGTCCTCGACCTGGTCACCCAGCACGCCCACATCCAGCCCAAGCACGTGCGCCAGTGGGGCGACCGCCACACCGGCGTCGGCTTCGACCAGCTGTTGATCGTCGAGCCGCCGAGCCGCCCGGACGTCGACTTCCGCTACCGCATCTTCAACGCCGACGGCTCCGAGGTGGAGCAGTGCGGCAACGGCGCGCGCTGCTTCGCCCGCTTCGTGCTGGACAAGCGCCTGACCGCCAAGAAGCGCATCCGCGTCGAGACCAAGAACAGCGTGATCGAGCTGAACGTGCGCAACGACGGGCAGATCACCGTGGACATGGGCGCGCCGCGCCTGGCGCCCGCGGATATCCCCTTCGTCGCCCCGGAAGCGGCGATCGCCTACGAGGTCGAGGTGGACGGCCGCACGCTGGAGCTGGCCGCGGTGTCGATGGGCAACCCCCACGGCGTGCTGCGCGTCGACAATGTCGACACGGCGCCGGTGCACCAGCTCGGCCCGCAGCTGGAGACCCACCCGCGCTTCCCGCAGAAGGCCAACATCGGCTTCCTGCAGGTGGTCGACGCCCACCATGCGCGCCTGCGCGTGTGGGAGCGCGGCTGCGGCGAGACCCAGGCCTGCGGCACCGGCGCCTGCGCCGCCGCGGTGGCCGGCATCCGCCAGGGCTGGCTGCAGTCGCCAGTGCAGATCAGCCTGCCCGGCGGCAGCCTGTCGATCGAGTGGGCCGGCCCGGGTGCGCCGGTGCTGATGACCGGCCCGGCGCTGCGCGTGTTCGAAGGCCAGGTACGCCTGTGAGCGGGCTGCCGGAACTGGATGCCGAACAGGTCGCCGCCTGGCTGGCGGCGCACCCGCAGTTCTTCGTCGGCCGCGACGAGCTGCTCGAGCAGCTGCTGATCCCCCACGAGGCGGGTCACGCGGTGTCGCTGGTCGAGCGCCAGCTGCGCCTGCTGCGCGAGCGCAACCACGAGCTGCGCACGCGCCTGACCCAGCTGATGGACATCGCCCGTGACAACGACCGCCTGTTCGAGCGCACCCGCCGGCTGATCGTCGCCCTGCTCGACGCCGAGGGCCTCGAGGAGCTGGTCGCCGCGGTGGAGGACGGCCTGCGCCACGACTTCCAGGTGCCCTTCGTCAGCCTGCTGCTGTTCAGCGACAACCCGCCAGCGGTGGGGCGCTGGGTCGGCGAGCGCGAGGCCCAGCAGCGCATCGGCGCCCTGCTCGGCGGCAACAAGACGGTGTGCGGCGTGCTGCGCGCCGAGGAGCTGGCCTTCCTGTTCCCTGCCGAGCAGGTCGGCAGCATCGGCTCGGCGGCAGTCGCGGTGCTCAGCCACCAGGGCCTGCACGGCGTGCTGGCCCTCGGCAGTCCCGATCCGCAGCACTACAAGAGCTCGCTGGGCACGGTGTTCCTCGGCCACGTGGCCGAGATAGTCGCGCGCCTGCTGCCGCGCCTGGTGCCGCCGCTGCGCGCGGTGCGCTGAACGCCGCCCGGCAATCCCCCACGGGGCATCCGCAGCCCCAAGGAGCCCGCCATGCGTGCCGCCCCGGACGACTTCCACGCCTGTCGCGACCGGGCCGTTCGCGAGCTGTTCTACGCCGGCCTGCGCCTGACCGAGCTGAGCCGCATCGACCTGGCCCAGCTGGACCTCGCCGCCGGCCTGCTGCAGCTGCCGGCCGGACACGGGCAGCGCCGCGAGCTGGCGCTCGGCCGCCAGGCGCACGCCGCGCTGCAGGAGTGGCTGAGGCTGCGCCAGGCGGTGGCCGTCGAGCCGGCGCTGTTCGTCGGCCACCTGGGCCGACGCCTGACCCCGCGGGCGCTCCAGCA
>NZ_SSTC01000111.1 GCF_004801855.1 Pseudomonas sp. A-1
GCTCAGCGCGCCCAGCCGACCGAGCATGCCGCTGGCGCCGCTGTCGGCGCCGGCGGGGTTGCCGCCCAGCAGCGCCAGCCCCGGCACCGCACCGGCCAGCTGGGCGTACTGGTCGCCGGCCAGCTGGCTCTGCGCCAGGCCGAGCAGCGCGCCGACCCCGCCCATTGCCTGCTGCGGCGTCACCTGCAGGGCGCCCAGCTGCTCGATCAGCGCCAGGGTCTGCGGATTGGCCAGACGGCCGAGGGCGGCGGCGGCCCCGGGCAGCGCCGAGGAGGCCGCGCCCGCCGGGGCGGAGACCGTCGGAGCGACCGCCTCCTGCGCCGGCGCGTTGCCGACCGGCGGCGTCACCTGCAGGGCAGGGTCCGCCGGGACCGGGGACACCCGGACGGTGTCCCCGCCGGCGGCGGCGAACGCCGGTGCGCTCGCCGCGAGCAGCAGGACGGAGAGGCTGAGAGGGCGAAGCAGGGGCATGGAACGGACCTCGAAGAAAGGAAGGCAGACCAGCCTCTGACCACGCCGCCGGCACAAATGCTGAACAGCCGGCGGAAAATCCGGCGAACGGCCCGCTGGCACGCTGCTGCACGCCGCAGGCCGGCTGTCCTACACTGAGCAGCGCCGACCGTCGCCAGGGGGTGTCATGGAGCTGCTGAAACAGAAGATCCGCGAACAGGGCGTCGTGCTGTCCGCCCAGGTGCTCAAGGTGGATGCCTTCCTCAACCACCAGGTCGACCCCGTGCTGATGCAGCAGGTCGGCGTCGAGTTCGCCCGCCGCTTCGCCGGGCAGGGCATCGACAAGGTGCTGACCATCGAGGCCTCGGGCATCGCCCCGGCGCTGATGACCGCGCTGGCCCTCGGCGTGCCCATGCTGTTCGCCCGCAAGCAGCAGTCGCTGACCCTCGGCGGCGAGCTGCTGACCGCGCGGGTGTACTCCTTCACCAAGCAGGTGGAGAGCACCATCGCCGTCGCCGCCAGCCACCTCGCCGCCGGCGAGCGGGTGCTGATCGTCGACGACTTCCTCGCCCACGGCCAGGCGGCGCGGGGCCTGGCGACCATCGTCGAGCAGGCCGGCGCGCGGGTGGCCGGCATCGGCATCGTCATCGAGAAGTCGTTCCAGCCCGGTCGCGGCGAACTGGCGCGGCTCGGCTACCGGGTCGAGTCGCTGGCGCGCATCGCCTCGCTGGACGGCGGCGCGGTGCGCTTCCTCGACTGAAGCGGCCGCCGCGCCGGCACAAAAAAGCCGCCCGCAGGCGGCTCTTTCGCGATACCGGCGAAAATTACATGCCGGACATCTTGTGGATCGCGCCCAGCAGCTCGTCGTCGGAGCAGTCGGCGCAGGTGCCCTTCGGCGGCATGGCATTGCGGCCGGCGATGGCCGACTTCAGCAGCGCATCGATACCACCGCGCTCGCTGGCACGGGCCTTCCAGTCGGCCGCGTCGCCGATCTTCGGCGCGCCCAGCACGCCGGCGCTGTGGCAGGCGCCGCAGTACTTGGCGACCACGTCGTCGGCGCTGCGCGCACCGCCGCCGGCAGCGGCAGCCACGGCACCCACGCCCTTGCACTCCTGGCCGGCGATGCACACTTCGCCTACCGGCTTCAGACGTTCGGCGATGGCGTCATCGCTCGCGGCCTGGGCGCCAACCGCCCACAGGGCCAGCACGGCAGCCTGGGCTGCCAAGACTTTCTTGATCAGGTTCACCCTTACACCCTCTATGGCTAGTCACGCCCGGGGCGGTAGGGCCGCGCGGGCGGCGGCAGTATAACGGCAAAGCGAAGCCTGCCGAAACAACCCCGATGGTCGCAGGGCCTTGCTGCCAAAGGCCCGGCCCATCAGCCTCGGCGGGTCAGAAGTTGGCCGGCGTGGTGGCGCTGATCAGCCGGGCCGGCACGTCGAACGGATTGCGGAAACGGTGCGGCTGGTCACTGCGGAAGTAGTAGCTGTCGCCGCTCTCGAGGATGTACACCTCCTCGCCGACGGTCAGCTCGAGGCGCCCGGCGACCAGCACGCCGGCCTCCTCGCCCTCGTGGTTGAGCATCTCCATGCCGGTGTCGGTGCCCGGGGGATAGGTCTCGTCGAGGAACGACATGATCCGGTTGGGGAACATGCGGCCGACCAGCTTCATGGTCACCGCGCCGCTGCCGATGTCGATCAGCTCGTCGGACTTGTACACCACCTGGGTCTGGTTGCCCTCCTCGAGGTCCATGGAGAAGAACTCCACCAGCGACATGGGGATGCCGCCGAGCACCTTCTTCAGCGAACTGATCGACGGGCTGACGCTGTTCTTCTCGATCATCGAGATGGTGCTGTTGGTCACACCCGCGCGCTTGGCCAGCTCGCGCTGGGACAGGCCTTTGAGTTTGCGGATCGCGTGCAGACGGGCGCCGACGTCCAAGGCTGGAGACCTCCACGGTCATTCGGGATCAGGGATGAATATGACAATGATGGCAAGCACGTTCAGTATTTACAACACGAACGCCCCGCGCGGCAGGCCGGGCGGGGTGGCGGGAGGGGGCCGGCAAGCGGGCCGCGGGCCCGCCGTGGCGAGGGCTCAGGCGGGCCCGGAGTAGTGGCGCGGCACCCGCTTGAGGTTGCAGAACAGCTGGTAGGGAATGGTCCCGGCCGCCGCCGCCACCTCGCTGGCCGGCACCTGCGCGCCCCACAGCTCGACCCGGCTGCCGAGGCCGGCCTGCGGCAGGTCGGTCAGATCGACGGTGAGCATGTCCATCGACACCCGGCCGATCAGTGACGTGCGCACGCCGTCCACCGCCACCGGGGTGCCGCTCGGCGCGTGGCGCGGGTAGCCGTCGGCGTAGCCCATGGCCACCACGCCGACGCGGGTCGGCCGGGCGCTGACGAAGCGCGCGCCGTAGCCGACCGGCTCGCCGGTGGGCAGCTCGCGCACGGCGATGATCTGCGACTCCAGGGTCATCACCGGCCTGAGCCGGTCGGCCTGGGCCTGCGCCTGCTCGAAGGGCGTGGCGCCGTAGAGCATGATCCCCGGACGCACCCAGTCGCTGGGAACCTCGGGCCAGCCGAGCAGTGCCGGCGAGTTGCGCAGACTGACCTCGCCGCCGAGCCCGGCCGTGGCGGCGCGGAACGCGGCCAGCTGCTCGGCGGTGCGCGGGCAGTCCAGTTCGTCGGCGCGGGCGAAGTGGCTCATCAGCACGATCCTGTCCACCTTGCCGCTGGCCAGCAGCCGGGCGTGGGCGGCGCGGTATTCCTCGGGATGCAGGCCGACCCGGTGCATGCCCGAATCCAGCTTCAGCCACACGCTCAGCGGCCGCGCCAGCGCGGTGCGCTCGATGGCCTCCAGCTGCCAGGCCGAGTGCACCACGCACCACAGCTGCTGCTCGGCGATCAGCGCCAGCTCGTCGGCCGCGAAGAAGCCTTCGAGCAGCAGGATCGGCGCGCGGATGCCGGCCGCGCGCAGCTCCAGCGCCTCCTCGATGCAGGCCACGGCGAAGCCGTCGGCCTCCTCCGCCAGCGCCTCGGCGCAGCGCACCGCGCCGTGGCCGTAGGCATCGGCCTTGACCACGGCGAGGGCACGGGCGCCGCCGAGTTCGCGGGCCAGGCGGTAGTTGTGACGCAGGGCGTCGAGATCGATCAGGGCACGGGCTGGACGCATGGCAGGTCTTCTTGTGATGAAAAAAAGCCCGGCGCAACCGGCCGGGCAAAGCAAGGGTCAGGGCAGCGCGGCCACCACGGTCATCTCGACACGGGCGCGCGGGTCGTACAGCTTGGCCTCGACGCAGGTGCGCGCCGGTGCGCAGCCGGCCGGCAGCCAGGCGTCCCACACCGCGTTCATCCCGGCGTAATCGGCCAGGTCGGTGAGGTGGATGGTCACCGCCAGCAGGCGCGACTTGTCGCTGCCGGCCTCGGCGAGCAGGCGCTCGATGCTGGCCAGGGTCTCGGTGGTCTGCTGCTGGATGTCGCCGGCGTAGTCGTCGGCCAGCTGGCCCGCCAGGTAGACGGTGCCGTTGTGGATGACGATCTCGCTGTAGCGGGTCTCAGTGTGCAGGCGCTGGATGGGCATTGGGGGTGTTCTCCTTGGAAGAGCCGTAGCGGGAAATGTCCAGGCCCTGCGGGCTGATCTGCGGGCGCTTTTTCGCCATCAGGTCGGCGAGCAGGCGGCCGGAGCCGCAGGCCATGGTCCAGCCAAGGGTACCGTGTCCGGTGTTGAGGAACAGGTTGCGGTAGCGGGTGGCGCCGACGATCGGGGTGCCGTCCGGGGTCGCCGGGCGCAGGCCGGTCCAGAACTCGGCGCGCGCCAGGTCGCCGCCCTGCGGGTACAGGTCGCGGGTGATCATCTCCAGGGTCTCGCGCCGGCGCGGGTTGAGCGACAGGTCGAAACCGGCGATCTCGGCCATGCCGCCGACGCGGATGCGGTCGTCGAAGCGGGTGATCGCCACCTTGTAGGTCTCGTCGAGGATGGTCGAGGTCGGCGCCATGGCCGCATCGGTGATCGGCACGGTCAGCGAGTAGCCCTTCAGCGGGTACACCGGCGCCCTGATCCCCAGCGGCTTGAGCAGCTGCGGCGAGTAGCTGCCGAGGGCCAGCACGTAGTGGTCGGCGGTTTCCAGCTGGCCGTCGATCCACACCCCGTTGATGCGCTCGCCGGCATGGTCGAGGCGCTCGATGGTGCGGCCGAAGCGGAACTCGACGCCGAGGCTGCGGGCCATCTCGGCCAGCCGGCTGGTGAACAGGAAGCAGTCGCCGGTCTGGTCGTTGGGCAGGCGCAGGGCGCCGGCCAGCTTGTCGGAAACCTTGGCCAGCGCCGGCTCGACGCGGGCGATGCCGGCGCGGTCGAGCACCTCGTAGGGCACCCCGGCCTGCTCGAGCACGGCGATGTCCTTGGCCGCGGCGTCGACCTGGGCCTGGGTGCGGAACAGCTGGGTGGTGCCGAGGCGGCGGCCCTCGTAGGCGATGCCGGTCTCGGCGCGCAGCTCGTCGAGGCAGTCGCGGCTGTACTCGGCCAGGCGCACCATGCGCTCCTTGTTCACCGCATAGCGCGAGGCGGTGCAGTTGCGCAGCATCTGCGCCATCCACAGGTACTGGTCGAGGCTGGCGGTCGGCCTGATGGCCAGCGGCGCATGGCGCTGCAGCAGCCACTTCATGGCCTTCAGCGGGATGCCCGGGGCAGCCCACGGCGAGGCGTAGCCGGGCGACACCTGGCCGGCGTTGGCATAGCTGGTTTCCAGGGCCACGCCGTCCTGGCGGTCGACGACCACCACCTCGAACCCGGCGCGGGCCAGGTAGTACGCGCTGGCGGTGCCGACCACACCGCTGCCAAGGACCAGAACTCGCATGCTTGCCTCCCGCACCCGCCACCGCGAATGAGCTGTTGTTGTGGGCTTCGATGGGCGCAGTATAGGAACGCCGCTCCAGAAATATTCACTGTTCTTCAGGCGATTTCTGGCGATAATTCTCGGCAAAAACCCATTTCACGGAGTGGCATCCACCATGAACGAGGGCATCAAGAAGGGCCGGCGCGACCTCGACCGCACCGACCGCAGCATCCTGCGCATCCTCCAGCAGGAGGGGCGGATTTCCTTCACCGAGCTGGGCGAGCGGGTCAACCTGTCGACCACCCCGTGCACCGAGCGGGTGCGCCGCCTGGAGCGCGACGGGGTGATCCTCGGCTACCACGCCAGGCTCAATCCGCAGCTGCTGCGCGCGGGCCTCTTGGTGTTCGTCGAGCTGAGCCTGGACTACAAGTCCGGCGACACCTTCGAGGAGTTCCGCCGCGCGGTGCTCAAGCTGCCGCAGGTGCTGGAGTGCCACCTGGTGTCCGGCGAGTTCGACTACCTGATCAAGGCGCGCATCTCGGAGATGGCCTCCTACCGCAAGCTGCTCGGCGACATCCTGCTCAAGCTGCCGCACGTGCGCGAGTCGAAGAGCTACATCGTCATGGAGGAGGTCAAGGAGACCCTGGCGCTGCCGGTGCCGGACTGAGCGCCCCCCGGAAACGACAATGCCCGCATCCGGAGATGCGGGCATTGCGTCACGGCGCGACTCGGAGCGTCAGGGTTTCGCCGCCAGCGACGCAGCGGCCGGCTTGGCGAAGTACTCGCGGGTCAGGCGGATCACCACCGGGCTGAGCAGCACCAGGGCGATCAGGTTGGGGATGGCCATCAGGCCGTTGAGGGTGTCGGACAGCAGCCAGGCGAAGTCCAGCTGGGCGACGGCGCCGAAGGGGATGGCCAGCACCCAGAGGATGCGGAACGGCAGGATCGCCCGGGTGCCGACCAGGTATTCCCAGCAGCGCTCGCCGTAGTAGCTCCAGCCGAGGATGGTGGTGTAGCTGAACACCATCAGGGCCACGGCCAGCAGGTACTGGCCGACGCCGGGCAGGGCGCTCTCGAAGGCCGCGCTGGACAGCGCCGCGCCGCTGGCGCCGCTGGTCCAGGCGCCGGTGGTGAGGATCACCAGGGCGGTCATGCTGCACACCACGATGGTGTCGATGAAGGTGCCGAGCATGCCGATCAGCCCCGAGCGCACCGAGCTGTGGGTGGTGCCGGCGGCCTGGGCGATGCCTGCGGTGCCCAGCCCCGCCTCGTTGGAGAAGATGCCGCGGGCCACGCCGAAGCGGATCGCCGCCATCACCGCCGCGCCGGCGAAGCCGCCGGTGGCCGCCGCCGGGTTGAAGGCGTGCTCGAAGATCAGCGCGAAGGCGCCGGGAATGGCCTCGGCGTTGAGGGCCAGCACGGTCAGCGCGGCGATGATGTAGCCCACGCACATGGCCGGCACCAGGGCCTCGGCGACCTTGCCGATGCGCTTGATGCCGCCGAGGATGACCACGCCGGTGATGACCATGGTCACCACGCCGGTGACCCAGTCCGGCACGCCGAAGGAGCCGCTGAGGGCGTCGGCCATGCTGTTGACCTGCACCATGTTGCCGATGCCGAAGCCGGCCAGGCCGCCGAACAGGGCGAAGGCGCCGCCCAGCCAGGCCCACTTCCTGCCCAGGCCGTTCTTGATCGCGTACATCGGCCCGCCGACGTGCTCGCCGCGCTCGTCCTTCTCGCGGTAGTGCACGGCCAGCACCACCTCGCTGTACTTGGTGGCCATGCCGACCAGCGCGGTGCACCACATCCAGAACACCGCGCCCGGGCCGCCGAGGAAGATCGCGGTGGCCACGCCGGCGATGTTGCCGGTGCCCACGGTGGCGGCCAGGCAGGTCATCAGCGCCTGGAACGGGCTGATCTCGCCGGAGCCGTCGTCGTCCTTCTTGCGCCCCTGCCAGAGCAGGCCGAAGGCGGTGGCGATCCTGGCCAGCGGCATGAACCTGAGACCCAGCATCAGGAACAGGCCGGTGCCGAGGATCAGCACCAGCATGGGCGGCCCCCAGACCAGGCCATTGAGACTATTCACTACAGTGTTCAGGAATTCCATCAGGGGGTTCTCTTTGCTCTTGTCGATGGGGTGAAGGCAGCGGCTGCCTTGCGCGGGGCTCCGTAGCACGGGCTGTGCCAGCGATCGCCGGCGCCTCGCGCCGCGCAGCGGTCGCAGTGATTATTCAGGCCGGGATAGCGAATCCACCAGATCAGCATCGCTGTCGAAGCGAACGACAGGCCTTTCACCTGCCTTTCTGCAGGATAACGGCAGAAAACTCCATGAAAAAATCCGCGTCTCTCCCTGCAGGCCGCAGCCGGCGGGGCGTCCGGCAGCTGTTGGTCGCCGCGCCCTGCCGGCCTATGCTGAGGGCTCAGCCACTGCCTGTTGCCCAAATGCCCAGCCACAGCCCCGAGCATGCCCCATCGTGGTACGCCGCCAGCGTCAACCGTCACCTGGAGTTACCTTCACAGGCGGGGGAAACGCGCGCCGATGTGTGCATCGTCGGCGGCGGCTACACCGGCCTGAACTGCGCCATCGAGTTGGCCCGCCGCGGCTATGCGGTGGTGCTGCTGGAGGCGCGGCTGATCGGCTGGGGCGCCAGCGGGCGCAACGGCGGCCAGCTGATCCGCGGCGTCGGCCACGACGTCGAGCGCTTCCGCCCGCTGCTCGGCGACGCCGGCGTGCGCCGCCTCAAGCTGTACGGCCTGGAGGCGGTCGAGCTGGTGCGCCGGCGCATCGAGGAGTTCGCCATCGACTGCGACCTGCGCTGGGGCTACTGCGACCTGGCCAACCGCCCCGAGCACCTGGAGGGCTTCCGCCAGGCCCGCGACGAACTGCTGGAGCTGGGCTACCGCCACGAGCTGCGCCTGCTGCAGCCGGGCGAGATGCACCAGGTGGTCGGCTCCGACCGCTACTGCGGCGGGCTGATCGACATGGGCTCCGGGCACCTGCACCCGCTCGAGCTGGCCCTCGGCGAGGCGGCGGCGGCAACGAGCCTGGGCGCGCGGCTGTTCGAGCGCTCGGCGGCGACACGCATCGACTACGGCGCGCAGGTGCGCGTGCACACGGCGCACGGCGTGGTGCGCGCCGACCGGCTGATCCTCGCCTGCAACGCCTATCTCGCCGGCCTGCAGCCGCGGCTGGCCGGCAAGGTGCTGCCGGCCGGCAGCTACATCGTCGCCACCGCGCCGCTCGGCGAGGAACGCGCGCGGCAGCTGATCCCCCGCGACATGGCGCTGTGCGACCAGCGCGTGGCGCTGGACTACTACCGGCTGTCGCGCGATCGCCGCCTGCTGTTCGGCGGCGCCTGCCACTACTCCGGGCGCGATCCGGCGGACATCGCCGCCTACATGCGGCCGAAGATGCTCAGGGTGTTTCCACAGCTGGCGGACGTGGCCATCGACTACGCCTGGGGCGGAATGATCGGCATCGGCGCCAACCGCCTGCCGCAGCTCGGCCGCCTGCCCGACCAGCCGAACGTCTGGTACGCCCAGGCCTACTCCGGCCACGGCCTCAACGCCAGCCACCTGGCCGCGCAGTTGCTGGCCCAGGCCATCCACGGCGAGGACAGCGCCGGCTTCGAGCTGTTCGCCCGGGTGCCGCACCCGACCTTCCCCGGCGGCCCGCTGCTGCGCGCGCCGCTGCTGGCGCTGGGCATGCTCTGGGAGCGCCTCAAGGAGCGCCTGTAGATCACTGACTCACGAGGAAGTGGTGCGCATGGCGCACCCTACGGCGGGAGGCTCAACCGTAGGGTGCGCCGCGCGCACCACGCAGGCGCCTGTCAGGCCTGCCCGCCCTACCCCGCGTCGCCGCGCAGCTCGAAGGCGCCGCGGCGCAGGGCCAGGACCAGGAACAGCGCCGCGCCGCCGGCCAGCAGCAGCGGCAGGCCGTGGCCGCTCAGCCACTGGCTGGCAGCGCCGGTGGACAGCGGACCGAGCAGGCAGCCGGTCCCCCACAACAGGGCGATGTGGGCGTTGGCGCGCACCAGGGCGTCGTCGCGGTAGCGCGCGCCGACCAGCACCAGCGCCAGGGTGTACAGCCCGCCGGCGCTGGCCCCCAGCAGCGGCAGCAGCAGCCAGACCAGCGGCGAATGCAGCGCCAGCGGCAGGCGGTCGGCGAGCAGGCCGAGCGGCAGCTGCAGCAGGGCGTTACCCAGCACCAGCGCACCGAGCATGTGCAGCGCGCGCCCCTGGGCGATGCCCTCGTGCAGCAGGTACACCGGCAGCAGGGTCAGCGCCAGGGCGTCGAAGGCGGCGAACAGCACCACCGCCCAGGCGATCGCCGGCTGGCCGCGGCAGAACGCCGCCAGGCCGCCGCCGGCCAGCGCCTGGTGGCCGACCTGCGGCGCGCCGCCGCGGCCGAGCAGCAGC
>NZ_SSTC01000112.1 GCF_004801855.1 Pseudomonas sp. A-1
CGTGCTGGAGGCCGGCAGCGCGCCGGCGGACGAGCGGCTGCAGCCGCGCGCGGTGCGCCTGCAACTGCCGGGGCGGCGCTGAGGTGCCCGGCATGAACGGTCCGGCCACGCCCGCACTGCCCGGCGCCCTGCGCCGCGGCTTCGACGAGTGGCTGCAGGACGAGTGGCCGGTCTGGGCGTTCGTCTTCAAGGCCCTGCTCAGCGCCTTCCTCGCCCTGTGGCTGGCCTACCGGCTGGAGCTGCCGCAGCCGAGCACGGTGCTGGCCACGGTGTTCATCGTCATGCAGCCGGAAAGCGGCCAGGTGCTGGCCAAGAGCTTCTACCGGATCATCGGCACCCTGCTCGGGCTGACGGTGATGATCCCGCTGCTCGCCCTGTTCGCCCAGGAGCGCGTGCTGTTCCTGCTCTGCCTGGCGCTGTGGATCGGCCTGTGCACGGTCGGCGCGGCGCGCTACCGCGACTTCCGCGGCTATGCCTGCGTGCTGGCCGGCTACACCGCGGCGCTGATCGGCCTGCCGGCCATCGCCGATCCGCAGGGGGCGTTCATGCAGGCGCTGTGGCGGGTGCTGGAGATCAGCCTGGGCATCCTCTGCTCGGGACTGGTCAGCGCGCTGCTGCTGCCGCAGAACAGCAGCGCCAGCCTGCGCCGCCTGCTGGCCACGCGCTTTCGCGACTTCGCCGCCTTCGCTGCCGCCGGCCTGCACGGCCAGCCCGACACCGCGCGCCTGGAGCAGCTCAACGCGCGCTTCGCCGGCGAGGCGGTGCTGCTCGACAACCTGCGCAACGCCAGCGCCTTCGAGGACCCGCACATGCGCCTGCGCAGCGGCCGGCTGGGACGCCTCAACCACGAGTTCATGGTGCTCTCGACCCGTTTCCACGGTCTGCACCAGCTGCTGCAGCGCCTGCAGGGCGAGGCCGGCGCGCAGGTGTGCACGGCGCTGGCGCCCTGCCTGGCCGAGGTCGGCGCGGTGCTGGCGCCGCTCGGCCAGCACCTGTGCAGCGAGGCCGACGCGGCGGTGCTGGCCGCGCGCCTGGAAGGCAGCCGGCGGGCGCTGATGCAGCGGATCCGCGATGCGCGCGCGGCGCTGCTGGCGCAGGCTCCCGACGAGCAGCAGCTACTCGACTTCAACACCGCCGCCGAGCAGCTCTACCGCTTCAGCGGCGACCTGCACGACTACGCGCTGACCCACGCCTCGCTGCTCGAGCACCACCACGCCCGCGAGCAGTGGCGGGACAGCTTCACCCCGCGCGCCAACGGCATGGCCGCGGCGGTGGCGGGGATGCGCTGCGCGCTGCTGATCCTCGGCCTCGGCGCCTTCTGGATCGCCAGCGCCTGGCCGAGCGGCGGCACCTTCGTACTCACCGCGGCGATGGTCTCGGCGCTGGTCAGCACCGCGCCCAATCCGCGGCGCCTGGCCTGGCAGCTGCTGGTCGGCGCCGCGGGCAGCGCCGTGCTCGGCGGCCTGCTGCAGTTCCGGGTGCTGCCCTGGCTGGACGGCTTCGCCCTGCTGTGCTGCGCGCTGGCGCCGGTGTTCGCCCTCGGCGCCTGGCTGCTGGCGCGCCGCCAGAGCATGGGCTACGGCGTCGGCCTGCTGCTGTGGTTCTGCATCGTCGCCCTGCCGGCCAACCTGCCGTCCTACGACTTCAACCGGCTGCTCAACGAATACCTCGCCGCCCTGCTGGCGATGGGCGTGACCGCGCTGGCCAACGCGCTGATCCTGCCGCCGGACCGCCCCTGGCTGTGGCGGCGTCTGGAACACGACCTGCGCATGCGCGTGGTGTTCGCCGTCGGCGGCAGGCTCAAGGGGCTGGCCGCCGGCTTCGAGAGCGGCACCCGCGACCTGCTCAGTCAGGCCCACGGCCTGGCCGCCGGGCGCCCCGAGGTGCAGCGCCGCCTGCTGCGCTGGATGTTCGCCGTGCTGGAGATCGGCCACGCGGTGATCGAGCTGCGCCAGGAGCAGGCGCGTCTGCCCGCCGAACCCTGCTACGGCGAGGGCATGCCCTGGCAGGCCAGCGTGCGCGCCCTCGGCCGCGCCCTGGTGCGCCTGTTCATCCAGCCCGACGAGGGCAATCGCCAGCGCGCCCTGGCGGCGGTGGAGCAGGCCATCGCCACCGTGCGGCAGACCCCGGAACGGCGCCCGCCACAGTTCGACAGCTCGCCGCTGCGCCGGGTGCTGAGCTACCTGCACTTGATCCGCAGCCCGCTGCTCGACCCCCATTCGCCGCTGGCGGCCGGGCGCCGGAGCTGAGCATGCAAACCCACCGGAAAGGCCACTAGATGCCGCGCGAGATCGCCCTGTTCGGCGTCTACCTGCCGAACCTGACCCTGCTGTTCGTCATCACCCTGGCCGTCGGCTGGGCCATCGACCGCCTGGTGGCCTGGAGCGGGCTGTACCGCCACGCCTGGCACCCGACCCTGCTGCGCGCCAGCCTGTTCACCTGCCTGTACGGCGCCCTGATGCTGTACGTCTACCAATGATTTGCCGCGAACGAGCCTGGATATGCCCTGGAAAAGAATCATCAGCGTCGTCTTCACCCTGCTGGTCTTCGCCGCCGCCGTGCTGCTGGTGCGCAGCCTCTGGCTGCACTACATGGATGCGGCCTGGACCCGTGACGGCCGGGTGCGCGCCGAGGTGATCAACATCGCTCCGGACGTCGCCGGGCTGGTGGTCGAGGTGGCGGTTCACGACAACCAGCTGGTGCGCAAGGGCGACCTGCTGCTGCGCATCGACCCCGAGCACTACCGCACCGCGCTGCGCCAGGCCGAGGCGCTGGTGGCGGCGCGGCGCGCCGAACTGGCGATGCGCGAGGACAACGCGGCACGCCGCGCCGACATCGACGAGCGGGTGGTGTCGCGGGAGAGCCGCAGCGATGCCGGGCACCTGGCCGCGGCGGCGCGCGCCGACCTGCTGGAGGCGCAGGCCCGTCTCGACGAGGCGCGCCTGCAGCTGGCGCGCACCGAGGTGCGTGCCCCGGCGGACGGCTACATCACCAACCTCAACCTGTTCGAGGGCGACTTCGCCGAGCGCGGCGAGGCGGCGCTGGCGCTGGTCGACCGGCATTCCTTCTACGTCTACGGCTACTTCGAGGAGACCCGCCTGCCGCTGATCCGCACCGGCGACCGCGCCGAGCTGCGCCTGATGAGCGGCGAGCGGTTCAGCGGCCGGGTGGAAGGCATCGCCCGCGGCATCTACGACCGCGACAACCCGGAAAGCCGCGAGCTGACCGCCGACGTCAACCCGACCTTCAACTGGGTGCGCCTGGCCCAGCGCGTGCCGGTGCGCATCCGCCTCGACGAGCTGCCCGCGGGGCTGGAGCTGGCCGCGGGGATGACCTGCACGGTGATCGTCAGCCCGCCCAGCGGCGAGCCGCGGGCGGTGCCCGACCGCTGGTGAGGGGGAGGAGGGCTCAGAACCTGAAGGTGTAGCTGGTGATCAGGCGCAGCTCGTCGTAGTCCCTGGCGAAGCTGGTGCGCACCGTGGAGTTGCGCAGCTGCACCGACAGGTCGCGCAGGCGGCCGCTCTGCACGGTGTACTTGAGGTCGGTGTCGCGCTCGTATTCGCTCTCGTGCGAACTGGCGCCGCGGACGATGTCGCTGCCGCTGGTGTAGCGGGTCATGAAGGCCAGTCCGGGCAGGCCGAATCCGGCGAAGCTGTAGTCGTAGCGCAGTTGCCAGGAGCGCTCGCCGGCATTGACGAAGCCGCCGTTGGTGACCCAGTTGACCAGGGTGAGCTGCGGGGTATAGCCGCCGAGCAGCGGGTGGGCGTCGGCGCCGAGCATGCGCTGGTAGCTGGCGCTGAAGGTGTGCACGCTCCGCTGCAGGCTGACCTTCAGTCCGTAGCTGTGGTTGTCGATGCTTCCGGACAGCGCTTCGCCCGATTCGTCGTGCTGGTAATAGCGCAGCGTGGTACTCAGCAGCGTGTCGTCGGCCAGCGGCAGGCGATGTTCCAGGGAAAGATAGTGCTGGTCGTAGATGTCTTTCAGGTTGGAAAACCAGTAGCTGGTCTTCAGTCGTTCCGTCCATTGGTAATCGGCGCCGAAGAAGTTCATTTCGTCGCTGCCCTGTGCTTCGCTGTCGCCTTCCAGATACAACTTGTCGCGGTTGCTGGATGCGCGCGTGCTCATGTTCCAGAGTTGCCCGGCGGTCAACTTTAGTCTGTCGATGTCGTTGGATTCGAGCAGTACGCCTTCGAATGTCTGCGGCAATACGCGCACGTCGTCCTGGAATGCCACCGGCAATTGCGGTTCGAGCAGGCCGATCCGCAACAGGGACTTGGCATGGCGCATCTTCAGGGTGGCGCCGCCGCGGCCGAACTGGTCGGCCGGATCGAGGCTGTCGTGGTCGTAGGGCAGGCTGCCGTCGCGGCTGGTGCCGCTGCCGCCGTCCAGTTTCAGGGCGTGGAAACTGGTGGCATCGACACCGAAACCCAGGTCACCTTCGGTGAAGCCGGAGCGAAAGCGCAGATACAGGGCCTGGGCCCAGCTGCCCGCGCGGGACTGCTCGGCGCCTTCCTGGCGGTAGTCGCGGTGCAGGTAGAAGTTGCGCAGGGTGGCGTCGAGCTGGCTGTCCCTGACCAGCTCGGCGTGGGCGAAAAACGGCAATAGCAATCCGGCAAAACCGGCCAGTCTTGCAGTGTGGCTGAGTGCGGGCATCGGGGAATTTCTTCGATCAGGTGGATTCTGCACGGGGCAGCGGGACGGGTTCTGCCGCCTCTGGAGTGCGGCCGGCGGCGAATTCTGCCATGCACTCCGGAGATGTTTTTGCCGGATAGACCAAAGTCGGAATTATTGTCGATTTGGTAAAAGGTGTTTTATCCGATTGCCGGTTAAATGCCTGCGCCGTCCCGCGTAGAATTGGCGCGTCTCCCACGAGGAGACAACTTTCTATCCAGGCTAATTCCGATTGCGCAATCGCTCCGGCGATTCTCCGCAAGAGTTCCGGCCGGTCATCCCCGGCGGGAATTTCCACATTGTGCGCCCGGTACAACGGCGCCGTCTTGAACATGGTAAACAGCAGATGAAAGCGTTGGCTTTATTGCTCTTGTCGGGAATCTCGTGCGTCGCCCTGGCCGGCGAAGCTGTCGACAATGGTCCGGTGGAGAAGTACCACTACGGGATGGATCTGGATGTCGCCCGGGTGATCAGCCGTAGCGAGATTCCCGATGTGTGTGGCACCGTCCCGGTGCAGATGGTCTACGAAGACCACCAGGGCCAGCGGCATACCCTGGAATATCTGGTCATGGGCAACGGCTGCCGGGACGGCTGATTCCCTCCCTATTCGGCCTGGCTCCGGGGCCGACCGGACATGGCGCGCGGCCGGCGGATTCGCCTCGTTGCGCAGGTCGTGCGCCATCCCTTGCCTGCGCCAGGCGTTCGTCGCCCGGCGCCCGCCCCGCCATCGCGGCCCGTGGCGGGCGCCGGCGGGATCAGTCTTCCTGCTGCCAGGCGTCGATCACTTCCTGGGCGGCGCGGAAGGCGTCGATGGCCGCCGGCACGCCGGCGTACACCGCGCAGTGCAGCAGCGCCTCGCGGATCTCCTCCACCGTGCAGCCGTTGTTCAGCGCGCCGCGCACGTGGCCCTTGAGTTCCTGCGGGCATTTCAGCGCGGTGAGCGCGGCGAGGGTGATCAGGCTGCGGGTCTTGCGCGGCAGCCCCTCGCGGGTCCACACCCCGCCCCAGGCGTGGGCGTTGACGAACTCCTGCAGCGGGGCGGTGAAGTCGGTGGCGTTGCCCAGGGCGCGGTCGACGAAGGCGTCGCCCATCACCTCGCGGCGGACCCTGAGGCCCTGCTCGTGGCTGTCGGTCATCGGGGATTTCCTGAAGGAAGGGCGCCTGCGCGCAGGCGCCGGCGGGTTACTCGGGAAGGATGGTGTCGTCGTCGATTTGCAGCAGGGCGGCGCGGCAGCGCTCCTCGGCGGTGTCCAGCTCCAGCTGCATCTGGCGGATGTCGAGCAGCTGCTGCTCCAGCTGCAGGCGGCGCTCGGCGATCAGCGCCAGCATGCTGTGCAGCTGCTTCTTGTTGCCGGCCTGCGGGTCGTACAGGCCGATCAGGGTCTTGCACTCGGCCAGCGAGAAGCCGAGGCGCTTGCCGCGCAGGATCAGCTTGAGGGCCACGCGGTCCTTGGGGCTGTAGATGCGCTCCTGGCCGCGGCGCTGCGGCGTGAGCATGCCCTGCTCCTCGTAGAAGCGGATGGCCCGGGTGGTCACGTCCAGCTCCTGGGCCAGGTCGGAGATGCTGTAGGTCTGCTTCGCCATTGGGTTTTCCACATCGGTCGGCGTGCGCGCCCGACGCCGCACGGGGGCCGGGGTTGCGCTGTTCATGGGCGTTCGACGGACAAGGCTACACCTTGGCCATCGCCGATGCACCGGGTCGACTGGCCCGGATGGTGGTCGTGGTGGCTCGGCAGAGCGCTGGGGAAGACGACGTCGTGCATGTTGTTGTTCTCGTAGGCGTCGTGAATGGAGCAGGGCAGGGTGGGAAACTCGCGCGGCGATTTCCCACCATGGCGGTGGACAAGGCGGCGCCGTTGTCCACCCTGCGCAAGCCTCAGCGCTGGATCGGGCAGCCGGTGGCGGCCTGCAGCTCGTCGAAGCTGACGCCCTCGGCCAGCTCGACCAGCCTGAGGCCCTCTGCGGTGACGTCGAGCACGGCCAGGTCGGTGATGATGCGGTCGACCACGCCGACGCCGGTCAGCGGCAGGTCGCAGTGCTCGAGGATCTTGTGCGCGCCGCCCTTGGCGGTGTGCTCCATCAGCACCACCACGCGCTTGACCCCGGCCACCAGGTCCATCGCCCCGCCCATGCCCTTGACCATCTTGCCGGGGATCATCCAGTTGGCCAGGTCGCCCTGCGCCGACACCTGCATGGCGCCGAGGATCGACAGGTTGATGTGGCCGCCGCGGATCATCGCGAAGCTCGCCGCGCTGTCGAAGAAGCAGCTGCCGGGCAGGGTGGTGATGGTCTGCTTGCCGGCGTTGATCAGGTCCGGGTCGACCTCGTCCTCGGTGGGGAACGGGCCGATGCCGAGCAGGCCGTTCTCGCTCTGCAGCCAGACGTCCATGCCGGCGGGGATGTAGTTGGCCACCAGGGTCGGCAGGCCGATGCCGAGGTTGACGTAGAAGCCGTCCTGCAGCTCGGCGGCGGCGCGCTGCGCCATCTGTTCGCGGGTCCAGGCCATGGTTCAGCTCCTCCCTGCTTTTGTAGAAAGTGTGCGTTGTTCGATGCGTTTCTCGGGCGTGGCGTTGACCACGATGCGCTGCACGTAGATGCCCGGCAGGTGGATCTGGTCGGCGTCCAGGGCGCCGGTCTCGACCAGTTCCTCGACCTCGACCACGCAGACCTTGCCGGCCATCGCCGCCAGCGGGTTGAAGTTGCGCGCGGTCTTGTTGAACACCAGGTTGCCGGCCTGGTCGGCCTTCCACGCCTTGACCAGCGCCACGTCGGCGGTCAGCGAGCGCTCCATGACGTACCACTCGCCGTCGAACTGGCGGGTCTCCTTGCCCTCGGCGACCAGGGTGCCGTAGCCGGTTTTCGTATAGAACGCCGGGATGCCGGCGCCGCCGGCGCGCAGCTTCTCGGCCAGGGTGCCCTGCGGGGTGAACTCCAGCTCCAGCTCGCCGGCCAGGTACTGGCGCTCGAACTCCTTGTTCTCGCCGACGTAGGAGGAAATCATCTTGCGGATCTGCCGGGTGGCGAGCAGCTGGCCGAGGCCGAAGCCGTCGACGCCGGCGTTGTTGCTGATCGCGGTGAGGTTCTTGCGGCCGCTGTCGCGCAGGGCGGCGATCAGCGCCTCGGGGATGCCGCACAGGCCGAAGCCGCCGACGGCGATGGTCATGCCGTCCTCCACCAGCCCGTCGAGGGCGGCGTGGGCGCTGGGGTAGAGCTTGTTCATGATGTGCCTCTCTTGTTGTTCTGTCTGGCGGTCGGTGTTGGGGGTGGTGCGCACGGCGCACCCTACGGCCACGCAAGCGTAGGGTGCGCCGTGCGCACCATGGCTCAGCCGCCGCGCCGCGCGCGCGCCACCCGCGAGCCGTTGTCGCGGCCGAGCACGGCGCAGATGCGCTCGCCGGCGGCGATCAGCGCGTCCAGCTCGATGCCGGTGTGGATGCCCAGGCCGTCGAGCAGATACAGCACGTCCTCGCTGGCCACGTTGCCGCTGGCGCCCTTGGCGTAGGGGCAGCCGCCCAACCCTGCCACCGAGCTGTCGAACACGTGGATGCCTTCCAGCAGGCTCGCGTAGATGTTCGCCAGCGCCTGGCCGTAGGTGTCGTGGAAGTGCCCGGCCAGCTTGTCGCGCGGGATGTCGCGGCCGACCGTCTCGAACAGGGTGCGGGTCTTGCCGGCGGTGCCGGTGCCGATGGTGTCGCCCAGGGAGATCTCGTAGCAGCCCATCTCGAACAGCTCGCGGGCCACCGCGGCGACCTGCTGCGGGGCGACCTCGCCCTCGTAGGGGCAGCCGAGCACGCAGGACACGTAGCCGCGCACGCGGATGCCCTGCTCGCGGGCGGCGTCCATCACCGGCACGAAGCGCTGCAGGCTCTCGCTGATCGAGCAGTTGATGTTCTTCTGCGAGAAGGCCTCGCTGGCGGCGGCGAACACCGCTACCTCTTTCACCCCGGCGAGCATGGCGGCCTCGAAGCCCTGCATGTTGGGGGTCAGCGCGGCGTAGGTGACGCCGGGCTTCTGCTGGATCTGCGCGAACACCTCGGCGGAGCCGGCCATCTGCGGCACCCACTTGGGCGACACGAAGCTGCCGACCTCGACGTATTCGACGCCGGCGGCGCTCAGGTCGTCGACCAGGCGCACCTTGTCGGCGACGCTGATCGGCTGTTTCTCGTTCTGCAGGCCGTCGCGCGGGCCGACTTCGACCAGGCGGACGTGCTGGGGCAGGGCAATGGCGGTTGTCTTCATCTGCGGTTTCCGTGTCGGGCGGTGGGCTCTGTGACGCCGGTTGGTGGTGGGCTTGACCGTAGGGGCGAATTCATTCGCCCTTGCACCATACATGGCGAATGAATTCGCCCCTACAGGGACTGGCGTCTGCCTTCAGGCCTCCTCCAGCTCCACCAGCGCGGCGCCTTCGCTGACCAGCTCGCCCTCGCTGCAGTACAGGCCCTTGACCACCCCGGCCTGCGGCGCGCGGATGCTGTGCTCCATCTTCATCGCTTCCAGCACCACCAGGGCGGTGCCGGCCTCGACGTGCTGGCCGGCCTCGACCAGCACGCGGACGATGCTGCCGTTCATCGGCGCGGTCAGCCCGCCGTGGTGGGCGTGGCTGGCCTCGGCCTCGGCGATCGGGTCGACGCGCTGCACACAGCAAAGCTCGCTGCCCCACTGCAGGTACAGGCTGTCGCCGCGGCGGATCGCCAGGTGCTGGCGGCGCAGGCCGTCCTGCTCGACCAGCAGCTGCTCGCCGACCAGCCGCGCCTGCGGCGCGCTGCCGGCGCGCAGGCGCACCACGCGCTGGGCGTCGCCGCAGCGCAGGGCGAGGTCGGTTTCCGCCGGCAGGCCG
>NZ_SSTC01000113.1 GCF_004801855.1 Pseudomonas sp. A-1
CGCGACAGGCCGCCGTGGGTGGCGAACTGGCCCATCAGCACGAACAGCGGAATCACCGCCAGGTCGTAGTTGGACAGCCGCGAGTAGGCCAGGTTGTTGAGGGTGAACAGCAGCGAGGACAGGTCGCCGTCGTTGACCGCCCAGAAGCAGGCGGCGCCGCCGATCAGCATGGTGATGCCGATGTGCACGCGCAGGGCCAGCAGGGTGAGGGTGATGGCCAGGGCGATCAGGCCGAGACTCAGACCGCTCATGGACGACCTCCGGACAGACAGACGGAAACCCGGTAGGCGCTGGCCAGTGCCAGCAGGATCAGGCTGGGCACGATCAGCGCCAGCGGGATCCACATCGGGATCGACAGCAGGGTGGACACGTCGCCGTACTCCAGGTTGTCGCGCAGCTGCAGCGCGGTGCGCCAGGCCAGGATCAGCGCCCCGCTCATGCACAGCAGATGGGCCACGGCATCCAGCAGGCGCTGGGCGCCGGCGGGCAGCTTCATGGTGAAGGTATCGACCTTGATGTGGGTGGCGCGCACCTCGCACAGCGGCAGGAAGGCGGCGATGGCGATGGACGCGCCGATCTCCATCAGCTCGATGTCGCCGCGGATCGGTGTGTTGAACAGCTTGCGGCCGATGATCGACACCAGCGACATGTTGATCAGCGCCAGCAGCACCACGCCGCCGGCAAGTGCGAAAGCTTGGCAGGCCAGATAAAGAACGCGGCCCAGAGGGCCGCGTTGCAGTTCCAGGCCGCCTTCGAGGGAAAGCGACTCAGCCATGATGGATTACCGGGCCTGGGCCTGAACCTGGGCCTGAGCCTGAGCCGCGGCGATCTCGCGCACGCCCTTGAGCATGGCGTCGCCGTCGACGCCCTTGGCGGCGACTTCCTTCACCCAGTTCTGCGCCACCGGCTCGGCGGCCTTCTGCATGGCCGCGTAGTTCTCGGCGCTGATGTTGACGATCTGCTCGGCCGGGGTGGCCTTGACCGCGCCTTCCATGTGCTTGTCCCAGACGTTACTGATCATGTCGTTGAGCGCCGGGCCGCTGTTGCGCTCGATGACCTCCTGCAGGTCCTTGGGCAGGCTGGCGAACTTCTTCTCGTTCATCAGCATGGTCAGCACGGTGCTGGTCAGCGACGGCGAGCCGGCCGGCGGCTCGCTGTGGAAGCTGGTCACTTCGTCGACCTTGACGTCGCGGATGGTGCTCCAGGTGAACAGCACGCCGTCGATCACGCCCTTGGACAGCGACTCGGTCATCTGCGGCGGCGGCATGCTCACCGGCGCGGCGCCGAGCGACTCGACCAGCAGCGCCGAGGCGCGGTGCGAGGCGCGCAGCTTCATGCCCTTGAGGTCGTCGAGGCTGGTGATCGCCTTGCTGCGGGTGTGGAAGCCCATGCCACCGTCGCCGTGCATGGCCAGCACCTTGTAGCCCTTGAAGTCGTCCTTGGCGTACTGCTCGTAGAACTTCCAGATGATCGGGTCGCTGTTGCGCGCACCGTAGGGCATCAGGAACGGCTGCTCGACCGCCTCGATGCGCGGGAACTTGCCGGGCGAGTAGGACGGTGCGGTCCAGACGATGTCGGCCACGCCGTTGCGCACCATGTCGGCCAGCTTGGCCGGGGTGCCACCGAGCTGCATGGACGGATAGATCTGGCACTCGAGTCGACCGGCGGACTCCTCCTTCAGCTTGGCGCACCAGGGCTCGAACATCTCGCGCTGCTGGTAGGAGGTGGAAGGCAGGAAGTGGCCGAACTTGAGGGTATAGGTCTCGGCGGCCTGGGCGGAGGCGGCGCAAGCGAAGGCGGTGACCAGTGCGGCCAGCTTGAGGCGTTTCATGTGATGCTCCCGAATTATTCTTGTATCGGCTTGTAGGGCTCTGAGGCTCTGATCAGCACGCGGCAGCGCGGGGCGGATAGCGAGCCCTTGTCGCCGAGCATACCCAAAAAGAGACACAGATCAACAAGCAAAAAGTCTATTTCGGTATCCCTTGCCGACATGCGCAGGCCTCGCAGCACCCCGCACAAACCGCACGACCAGTCACATTACCGCATGAAACCTGCACTCCAGAGCCATCACATGAAACAAGAGCAGATTCACAAGCAGCCGGCAAACGATACAAAAATCATGAAAACCACCTCAGCACCTGAACAAATATTCTGAGCCCGGCCCCTCCTCCCCTGCGGCGAAACGCCCGTCCCCTCCGCCCGCGGCCCCGCGGCAGGATTTTTCCGAAAGTGTGGCGGGCATCGAGGAGCGGCGGGCCGCCATCGCGCAGAATCCGCAACCCGGTGCAGGAGCGCATCGACTCCTGAGCATTGCATGGACGCTACATGGACGCACGAGGAATGGGCGCCGCCTCTCCGGCGCTCGATACGGGCCTGGCCTGCCTGGTCATGCTCGCCCGCTTTCACAACCTGGCCGCCTCGCCCGAGCAGCTCGCCCACGAGTTCGCCGAGGACGGCCGCGCCTTCGGCCGGGCCGAGCTGCTGCTGGCGGCCAGGAAACTGGGCCTCAAGGCCAAGACCGCACGCAGCCGGGTCGGGCGCCTCGCCCATACCCCGCTACCCGCCATCGCGCTCGACAACGACGGGCGCTTCTTCATCATCGCGCGCATCGACGACGGCAAGGCGCTGATCCACGACCCGCAGGCCCAGCGCCCCGAGGTGCTGGACTTCGCGGAACTCGAGGCGCGCTGGAGCGGCGAGCTGGTCCTGCTCCGCTCCGAGGCGTCGCTGGCCGGCGAGCTGGCGAAGTTCGACTTCACCTGGTTCATCCCGTCCATCGTCAAATACCGCAAGCTGCTCGGCGAAGTGCTGCTGGTGTCCTTCGTCCTGCAGATCTTCGCGCTGCTCACGCCGCTGTTCTTCCAGGTGGTGATGGACAAGGTGCTGGTGCATCGCGGCCTCAGCACCCTGGACGTGATCGCCATCGGCCTGCTCGGCATCATGCTGTTCGAGACGCTGCTCAGCGGCCTGCGCAGCTACGTGTTCGCCCACACGGCGAGCCGCATCGACGTCGAGCTGGGCTCGCGGCTGTTCCGCCATCTGGTCAGCCTGCCGCTGGCCTGGTTCCAGGCGCGCCGGGTCGGCGATTCGGTGGCGCGGGTGCGCGAGCTGGAGAACATCCGCAGCTTCCTCACCGGCAACGCCATCACCCTGCTCCTCGACGTGCTGTTCTCGGTGGTGTTCATCGCCGTGATGTTCCACTACAGCGGCTGGCTGACCCTGGTGGTGGTCCTCTCGCTGCCGCTGTACTTCCTCATTTCCCTGCTCGTCACCCCGCTGCTGCGCGCCCGCCTGCAGGAGAGCTTCAACCGCGGCGCGGAGAACCAGGCCTTCCTGGTCGAGACGGTCAACGGCATCGACACCCTCAAGGCGATGGCGGTGGAACCGCAGATCGGCCGCAAGTGGGACAACCAGCTGGCCGGCTACGTGGCGGCCAGCTTCAAGACCCAGACCCTGTCGACCATCGCCAACGAGAGCGTCGGCCTGGTCGGCAAGCTGGTGACCGTCGCCACCCTCTGGCTGGGCGCGCGCCTGGTGATCGACGGCGATCTCACGGTGGGCCAGCTGATCGCCTTCAACATGCTCGCCGGACGCGTCGCCCAGCCGATCATGCGCCTGGCCCAGCTGTGGACCAGCTTCCAGCAGACCGGGGTGTCGGTGCAGCGTCTCGGCGACATCCTCAACACGCGTACCGAGCTATCCCAGGCCACGCGCAGCGCCCTGCCGCCGCTCAAGGGCGAGATCGAGTTCGACCAGGTGCACTTCCGCTACCGCCCGGACGGCTCGGAGATCCTGCGCGGCATCGGCCTGCACATCCGTCCCGGCGAGGTGATCGGCGTGGTCGGCCGCTCCGGCTCCGGCAAGAGCACCCTTACCCGCCTGCTGCAACGCCTCTACGTGCCCGAGCGCGGGCGCGTGCTGGTCGACGGCATGGACCTGGCGCTGGCCGACGTCTCCTCGCTGCGCCGGCAGATCGGCGTGGTGCTGCAGGACAGCATGCTGTTCGCCCGCAGCATCCGCGAGAACATCGCCCTGACTGACCCCGGCGCGCCCATCGAGGCGGTGATCCAGGCCGCCCGCCTGGCCGGCGCCCACGAGTTCATCCTCGAACTGCCGGAAGGCTACGACACAGTGGTCGGCGAGCACGGCGCCTCGCTGTCCGGCGGCCAGCGCCAGCGCATCGCCATCGCCCGCGCGCTGATGGGCAATCCGCGCATCCTGATCTTCGACGAGGCCACCAGCGCACTGGACTACGAGTCGGAGCGGATCATCCAGCAGAACATGAAGGCCATCTGCCAGGGACGCACGGTGATCATCATCGCCCACCGGCTGTCCGCCGTGCGCGACGCCAACCGCATCCTGGTCATGGACCGCGGGCAGATCGTCGAGCAGGGCAGCCATGCCGAACTGCTGACCCACCAGGCCGGCCACTACTCGCGGCTGTACCGCCTGCAGCAGGGGGACGCCGCATGAGCCAGCCATCCGCCACCCGCGCCTTGCTGCGCCGCTACCGCAGCGTCTGGCGCCACGCCTGGCGCCACCGCAAGGAGATGGACGCACCGCAGCGCCTGAGCCACGAAGTGCAGTTCCTGCCCGCCGCCCTGGCCCTGCAGGAGCAGCCGGTGCACCCGGCGCCGCGCTACATCCAGTGGGCGATCATGGCCTTCGCCGCCCTGGCCCTGCTGTGGGCCTGTCTCGGCGAAATCGACGTGGTCGCCACCGCCAGCGGCAAGATCGTGCCCAGCGGCAAGAGCAAGGTCATCCAGCCCAGCGAGGTGGCGGTAGTCAAGGCCATCCACGTGCGCGATGGCCAGGCGGTGAAGGCCGGCGAACTGCTGGTCGAGCTGGATGCGCAGATCACCGGCGCCGACGTCGAGCGACTGAAGAGTGACCTGCTGGCCGCCCAGGTCGACAGCGCCCGCGCCGGCGCCCTGCTGGAGGCGATCCAGAATCGCCGCGAGCCGCCGTCGCTGGCCGAGCGCCTGGCGCAGGCCAGCGCCGAGCAGCAGCTGGCCGCCCAGCGCTGGCTGCAGGGCCAGTACCTGGAGCTGCGCAGCACCCTCGCCCAGGTCGAGGCGGAGATCGAGCAGCGCTCCGCGGAAATCCGCGCCGCCCAGGCCAGCGTGGCCTCCCTGCAGAAAACCCTGCCGATCACCCGCGAGCTGGCGGCGGACTACCACAACCTGCTGGAGCGCAAGTTCATCTCCAAACATGCCTGGCTGGAGAAGGAGCAGCAGCGCCTCGACCAGGAGCGCGAACTGGCGGTCCAGCAGGTGCGCATCGCCGAGCTGAACGCGGCGCGAAAGGCCGCCGAGAGCCGCCATGCCGGCGTCCTCGCCCAGACCCGCCGCGCCATGCTCGACCTGCAGCACGAGTCCGGACAGCGCGCCGCGGCGCTGACCCAGGAACTCAGGAAGGCCGAACAGCGCAACCGCCTGATGGCCCTCACCGCCCCGGTGGACGGCACCGTCCAGCAACTGGCCATCCACACCCAGGGCGGCGTGGTCACCGAGGCCCAGCCGCTGATGGTCATCGTGCCCAGCGACGCGCCGGTGGAAGTGGAAGCGATGCTGGAGAACAAGGACATCGGCTTCGTCCGTCCGGGACAGGAGGTCGAGATCAAGGTCGAGACCTTCACCTTTACCAAGTACGGGGTGGTGCACGGCGTGGTGACCAGCATCTCCAACGACGCCATCGAGGACGAAAGGCTCGGACTGGTGTACAGCGCGCGGATTCGGCTCGAGGAGAACCGGCTTCGCGTGGGGGATCGGGATATTGCGCTGTCGCCGGGGATGGCGGTGCGGGCGGAGGTCAAGACCGACAAGAGAAAGGTGATCGACTACTTCCTGAGTCCGCTCAAGAAATATCAGAACGAGAGCTTGATCGAAAGGTAGCCCCACCCAGTAAACCAGCAAGACAGCCCTGAATATCCGGCACAAATGAAATCACTGACAACCACGAAGAACATACATCCATCATCCGCACTGCATGTCTGTCTTGTTCAAAAACAGCATGAACATGGATTTTTGAATCCATCGAACATACCACGACCTGCAGAGCAAATCCCGGAACACCCCTGAATCAGAGCTTACCAACCAGCCATTCACACTCAAGAAATTTCATCCCTCTGAGACTATGGGCATGGCGCAGAAAACACCTTGGCGAACCTTACGACAGAGCGCTTACTTTCTAATTGGCCTGACAGTACCTGCCAGCTATCTTGCCTGGAAAACCCAAGCAGCCGAGAGTTTGACAGCCGGCGCTCACTCGCCGCAAAGGGGTCTTGACCAGCACGCCCAGAACTATTTCATTGGGGATCTTGGAGGAACTAAGGTCCACATCCCGAAATACTGCGCAGAGCATGTTGAATACGATGCAGACCCGGGCTTTGGCGAACGCCGGAAAGGACCTGAACCAGAGCGCACCGTCGACTCAAGGCTACGCAGCTTTGGAATTGACGCGCGTTTTCCAGAAATGAAATGCAAGCAGAGCAAGGCAATGCAGGAGGATTATCGTCATCAGTTTTTGAACCAGAACAACAACTGGGTCAGCATCGGCATAAATGCCGGCGAAATATATCCTGGCGCAGAGGCTGCGAACAGGCATGCAGGATATGTCAAGCGCAGCATTGAAAAGCCAACCGAGTTCTGGTTCGAGAACTACGAACGAATTCCTGAATTGGTCTTTGGGCTGGATGCTTACGTAGTGAAGGGCATCGATCCCTACTCTGGCAGTCCAGCCAGGGAAAGCGAAAAAACCAACGACAAATTCTTCAGTTACGACAAGTCTGGTGCTGCCGACACATACATCTCGTGCAGCAAGACAAATGTATCTGGCGGCGTATCAACCTGCGCCATGAAATTCAGCATGGAGCCGACCGCCAAAGCCCTCGTCAACATTCGTTTTGCCAGATCACTACTTCCACAATGGCGCAACATCCGGCAGTCGACCATTGACCTGCTAACGAGCTTTGCTACCCCAAAAGAGGACCTTGTTCGATCAGCCAGACAGAGTTCAAACAGGAATTGACTCCACACTTACACGAATAGAAGGAACTGGACCATGCCACAAGCAGTAACGAGTACCCAACTCAACAACCTTCAACAATCCGTTCAATCCGGCGGGGTAGGTGCCGCCGCGCAAGCATATGGCAACCTCTATGCACAAGGATACAACTATGCCGGCTGGGCAGGAGGCGTTGCCACAGGAGATACCATCAGCGGACAGGCCGCCTTGAGCTATCTGCAAGGAACAGCCATGATGGGCATGGGCGGTGACCAGTGCCGAAATCTGACTCAGCAGCAGATCGACAAGATCCGCACCGACATGGCAAATCAGACTTTGGAAAAATACAAAGAGATTGCCAGAGAAAATGGCGGCATCCTTGATCGCGACTTGACATACCAAGAGACAAAAGACATCCACGACAAGGTCTTTCGGGAAAACTCCCTGAGCCTTGACAACTGGACTCTGAATACCCCCATGGAACTCATCCGCGAAAAGTATGGAGACCAAGCGGTTGAGAACCTGTGGAAACAAATACGCGATACCGGCGGAGATGGTGCCGACGCAGCAATGATCAACACCATCTTGCTGACATTCATGAAGGGTGCGCAGGACTCGCAAAACCCCGAAACACGACAGAAGGCCGATTCATGGCTGGATCAATTCGATGAACTCTCCGAATGGTGGGACGTAATCAGCGATTTCGTCTCCACAAACTTCACTTCTGCCCTGAACTTCATCCAACGCAGCGACCCTCTAACCCTTGATGTTGACGGCGATGGCATCGAAACTGTCTCTGCAAACTCAGGCATCACCTTCGACTTCGACGGCGACGGCCTGAAAACCGGCACCGGCTGGGTCAAGGGTGACGACGCCCTGCTGGTTCGCGACCTCGACGGCAACGGCCGGATCGACAACGGCAGCGAGCTGTTCGGCGTCGACACCATCAAGCGCGACGGCAGCAAGGCCAGGGACGGCTTCGACGCCCTGCGCGAACTGGACAGCAACGCCGACGGCGTGTTCGACGCCCAGGACGAGCACTTCGCCAGCGTGCGGGTCTGGCAGGATCGCAACCAGGATGGCGTATCCCAGAGCAACGAACTGAAGACACTGGGCGAGCACGGCATCGCCTCCATCAGTCTCGGCTCGACGGCCTCCAGCCAGAACTCCAACGGCAACCTGATCAGCGCGACCGGCAGCTACACCCGCAGCGATGGCACACAAGGTTCGCTGGCCAATCTGGACTTGGCAGCCAACGCCTTCTATCGCCAGTTCACCGACCGCATCGCCCTCGACGACACCGCGAAAGCCCTGCCCGACATGCAAGGTTCCGGAGCCGTACGCGACCTGCGCGAAGCCAGCATGCTCAACGCCGGCCTAAAATCCGTCCTTGGCGAATACGGCGCAGCCGAAACGCGTCAGGAACAGCTCGCGCTGCTCGATCGGCTGATTGCCGAATGGGCGGGTAGTTCGGGCTATCGGACCTTCGACCAGCGGGTCAGCGATCTCGGCACCGATGCCTACAAGGTCGAATTCGCCTACTCCTGGGAAAAGCCGACTGCCAGCTTTGCCGTAGGCAGCACCAGCGGCGGCAGCGGAAGTGGCGGCTCGATAGCCATCACCGAAGGATTGACGTCCACAGGACCCACGGCAGCGCAACTCGAGCAGGCGGCGCTGCTGGAGAAGATCAAGTTCCTGGAGGTTTTCAACGCCCAGAACTTCTTCAACTTCACTCGGCCCGCCAGTACCAGCGACAACGACGGCCTCAGGTTCAGCGCCAGCATCTCCAGCGGAAGCATGAACGGCGGCAGCGTCGGCGGGAGCATCAGCATCGCCGGACAGACCTTCTACATCACCGAGCAAGACATTTCCATCAATGCCGGGCAGGCAGCGCTCATCAATCAGGCCTATGCCGCCCTGCGCGAATCCATCTATCAAGGACTTCTGCTGCAGACCCGCCTCGAGCCATACATCAAGGAGATTTCGCTCGACCTCGGCGAGAACGGCTTCACCTTCGACTTCAGCGGCATTCTTGCAAAGCTGGAAGAAACTCGCGCAAGCGACCCGGTCAAGGCGACCGTCGACCTGTTCGAGTTGAGCAAGGAAAAATTTGCCGGCGTCAGCGTTGCCATCCACGAATCGGCCCTGATCGGCGAGTGGATACAGCAACTCACCTCCGCGCAAATCGAAGAACTCAAGGCTCAATTCGGTCCTGAAAGCCGGGTCGTGATCGATACGGCGAATGCTGGAAGCCTGCAAGGCGGCAACGGCACCGACTTCCTGCTCGGGATCGGCGGCAACGACACCCTGCGCGGCGGCGAAGGCAACGACTATCTGGACGGCGGCGCCGGCAACGACTCCCTGCAGGGCGGCAACGGTAACGACCTGCTGCTCGGTGGTGAGGGCAACGACTACCTCTACGGCGAGAACGGCAACGACGTCCTCGACGGCGGCGCCGGCAACGA
>NZ_SSTC01000012.1 GCF_004801855.1 Pseudomonas sp. A-1
CAACCGCCGCCGAGGCCGGCCCGGCCGCCAGCGCCGTGCCCAGTGCCGGCGCCTTCGGCAGCGGCAGCGCTGGCGAGGAGCTGCTCGAGCCCGTCGGCGCCACGCCCGCCGCCGTCGGCGAACCCGTCCTCCCCATTCAGGGCGAGCAGCGCCAGGCCCTCGAGCAGTGGCTGCGGCAGATCCCCGACGACCCGGCCGAACTGCTGCGGCGCAAGTTCTGGTACGAACAGCAGCGCCACCAGGAAAAACCGCGATGACCTTTCCGACGCCCCGCGCCCTGCGCGCCCTGATCCTGCTCGCCACGCTGGCCCTGCTGTCGCTCGCCCGCGGCGCCCTGGCCGCCGAGCTGCGCGCGCAGGTCGATCGCCACGAGCTGACGGTCGGCGAGATCGTCGAGCTGACCCTGCAGAGCGACGACCCGACCCTGTTCGGCCGCCCCGACCTGAGCGTCCTGCAGGCGCAGTTCGAGGTGCTCGACACCCGCCTGCTGACCCGGCCGGCCGAGAACGGCACGCCGGGCGACCTCGACAGCCTGCTGGTGATCGGCCTGCAGCCGAAGCTGGCCGGCCGCCTGCGCATCCCGCCGCTGCAGATCGGCGAGGCGTTCTCCCCCGCCATCGAGCTGGAGGTGCACGAGGCCGCCCCGCGCGCCGGCAGCGAAGCCCTGGCGCCGGTGTTCGTCGATGCCCACCTGGACGAGGACAGCGTCTATGTGCAGGCCCAGGCCATCCTCACCCTGCGCGTCTACCACTCGCTGGCGCTGTACGACGACAGCCGCCTGAGCCCGCTGGAGCTGGCCGATGCGCGGGTCGAACCGCTGGGCGCCACGCGCACCTACGAGACCCTGCTCGACGGCGTGCGCCACGGGGTGATCGAGACCCGCTACGCGCTGTTCCCCCAGCACAGCGGCGAACTGCGCATCCCCGCCCTGCTGTTCAGCGCCACCGCCCTCGCCCCGGGCGAGGCCGGCGCGCAGCCGTTCGGCCCGCGCAGCGGGCGGCCGATCCAGGTGCGCTCGCCGGAGCTGACCCTGCAGGTCAAGCCCAAGCCGGCCGACTATCCGGCCGGCACGCCCTGGCTGCCGGCGCGGGTGCTGACCGTCAGCGAGCACTGGAGTCCCGAGGAGCAGCGGGTGCAGGTCGGCGACTCGCTGACCCGCAACCTGCTGGTGCGCGCCGAAGGCCTGGCCAGCGCCCAGCTGCCGGTGCTGGACATGCCGGTGCAGGAGCACTGGCTGCGCCGCTACCCGGAGCAGCCGCGCCTGCACAACCGCGTCGGCGAGCACGGCCTGACCGGCAGCCGCGAGGAAAGCAGCGCGCTGGTACCGACCACCCCCGGGCGCATCGAGCTGCCGGCGCTGGAGGTGGTGTGGTGGAACACCGTCGAGGATCGTCTGATGCGCAGCCGCCTGCCCGGCCGCACCCTGGTGGTGGAGGACAACCCGAACCTGGTCGATACCCCGCCGGTGGTGCCCGGCGAGCTGGCGAGCCGCGAGGCGCGCCTATGGCCCTGGCAGCTGGCCACCGCCATCTTCGCCCTCACCACCGCGCTCGGCTTCGGCCTGTGGTGGCGGGCGCGGCGCCTGCCAGCGGTGATCCGCGCCGCCGCCAGCGGCCCCAGTCCGCGCACCCTGCAGGACGACCTGCGGCGCGCCTGCCAGAGCAACGACCCCCACGCCACCCGCCAGGCGCTGGACGCCTGGGCGCGCCAGCAGCCGGAGACCCTCGCCGACATGGCCGCGCGCTACGTGCCGCTCTCCGACGCCCTCGACGGCCTCAACGGCGCGCTGTACAGCGCCAGCGGCCACTCCTGGCAGGGCGAGGCGCTGTGGCAGGCCGTCGGCAGCCTGCCGCCGGCCAGCAACGGCAACGCCGGCCCGCCGCCAGCCGGCTCGCTGCCGCCGCTGTATCCGCGCTGAGCACTCGAGGGCTCGCATGCCATAATCGGCTGCGCCCGAGCGTACCGTCCCCTATCAAGGAGCCTTCATGCAGGCCGACTTTCTCGATGCCCATGAACGTCACTGGCAGGATGCCGAACTGCTGCTGACCAATCAGCGACTGGCGAATGCCGATCATCTGTATGGTATGAGCGCCGAGTGCGGCCTGAAGAGACTGATGCTCGCGTTTGGCATGACATATGACTTTCAGAAGAATCTCCCTTCTGACAGAAAGGATCAGCAGCATGTCGACAAGCTCTGGATGCGCTATGACGATTATCGGACAGGCCATCACCAAGGTATGGGTTATGGCCTGCCGCCTGCCAACCCCTTTTCCAACTGGCACGCATCTCAACGCTATTCCAGCCAGGCAGATTTCAGTACGCCACGTGTGACCGATCACCGGACCGGCGCCGAGCTTGTCTGCAACCTGATTCGCAAGGCCAGACGTGAGGGGCTGCTATGACCACTTTCGACCAGATTCTGACCACCACCCATGCGGTTCTACAGCAGAACGCCCCCGACTTGCAGACTGTGGGAGTGCTGCTGATCAACCGTGACTTGAATGGCCGAGTACGGCTGATCGCACAGGAGACGGTCCGTAGCGATCCTCGGGCCATACAGGTACTGGAGAACATCTGCGCGCAACTGGCTGAACGGCTCGGGCCACATGCCTGGCCGGTGGAGCGTGCAATTCTGTTCGAAGATGATCTGCAGCAAGCCCGCAGCGACGCCCCGAGCTTCTCCCTGCGCGATTTCCCGCAGGTGCATGTCGTTGACCGCCTGGCTACCGAAGGCGACTGGGCACGCATATCCGCCGAATCCACTGGTGCCCCTCGCATCGTTTTCTTCTCCATCAAGGGAGGAGTAGGCCGCTCGACCGCACTGGCCGCGACAGCCTGGTCACTGGCACAAGCCGGCAAGCGGGTACTGGTGCTTGACCTGGACCTGGAGTCGCCAGGCCTGTCCTCGGCCCTGCTGCCGGAGGACTACCGACCGGCCTTCGGCATCACCGACTGGCTGGTCGAGGATCTGGTCGGCAATGGCGCATCCGTCCTCGGAGAAATGCTCAGCATCAGCCCATTGAGCCATGATGGCGAAATTCTGGTCGTGCCCGCACACGGCAGCGATCCCGGGGAATACATCAACAAGCTCGGACGGGTATGGATGCCCAAGGTGCACGCCGATGGCACCCGTGAAGGCTGGTCGGCGCGTCTGTCGCGTCTGATCGGCGCGTTGGAGCACAGCCAGCGCCCCGACGTGATCCTGCTCGACTCGCGCGCCGGGATCGACGAAGTGGCCTCCAGTTGCGTGACCGACCTGGGAGCTGGCCTGGTATTGCTGTTTGCAATCGACGGCGAGCAGACCTGGACAGGTTATCGCATCCTGTTCGAACACTGGCGGCAATACGCTGTTGCCCCGCTCATTCGTGAGCGCCTGAAGGTGGTCGGTGCCATGCTGCCTGACGACGAACGTCGTATCGAATACTTCGATGGTCTGCTTGAGCGCAGCCATGAGCTGTTTATCGAAGCACTCTACGATGAAATCCCCGCGGGGGAGATCGGCGATGAGAGCTGGACATTCGATGTCGACGACATCACCGGCCAGCACTATCCCCTGCCGATCGGCTGGAATCGGGGCTTTTTTGCCCTGCAATCACTCCATCAGCGGATGGGCAGTCTGGATCAGCGGCAAGTCGATCATGTCTTTGCCGAGCTCATCCAGTACATTTCCGCATTCGTTCAGCAAAAGACCCGGACAGACGCATGACCCTGGCCCAAGCCCTCCGAGAGGCAATGCTGGAAGCTCAGCTGGAAACCAGTAACTACGGGGAAACCCCGGCAGCCAGCAACCTGTACATCCCTCCGGCACACATCAAGGCACTCAATCTGGAGTCGACGCTGGTGGTCGGGGGTCGGGGAGTCGGCAAGTCCTTCTGGACTGCCGTGCTGGGTAATGCCGGACTGCGCAGTCTGATCGGCAGCAGCGTTCGCCGGCTGGATCAGGCGGAGGTCTGCATCGGTTTTTCGCTCAACGAAAATATCGACCGACATCCGAACCGCGACAGTTTTTCCCAGCTACTGACGGCTGGCCATGCTCCCTATGACATCTGGCGGGCCGTCATTCTGCACTGGCTTGCCGAGCAGCTCGGCCACTCGCTACCGGTCTCTCGGTGGCCTGCACGGGTCGAATGGCTGAAGCAGCACCCGGAAGACGTTTCCCGACTGATGGTGCAGGCCAACCAGAAATTCGCTGGTGAAAACCGCTATGCCCTGTTTGTGTTCGATGCACTGGACCGCACCAGTAACGACTGGCGCATCATGGACGAAATCGTGCGCGGCCTGCTGGAGGCCGCTCTCTGGCTGAAGTCCTTTTCGCATCTGCATGCCAAGGTATTCCTGCGGGAAGATCAGATGGAGCGCAACGTCACCAACTTCGCGGACGCCTCCAAACTGCTGGCCAGCCGGGCTACCCTGAACTGGGAGCGTCACGACCTGCATGGCCTGCTCTGGCAGCGCCTGATCAATGCACCGGAGAGCGCGGGTGAACGGCTGCGTACCCTTTTCCAGACTGTCGCGGGCTGCCAGCCGAGCCAACGTGAAGGCGTCTGGCAACTGCCCGATGAAGCACGCCGGGAAACACCGCTGCAACGCACCCTCTTCGAGAAACTGGCCGGCCCATGGATGGGACGCGATCCTCGTCGAGGCGTGCCCTATATCTGGTCCGTCAGTCATCTGGCCGATGGCCGTGGTCAGACCTCGCCACGCTCGTTCCTGGCCGCCATCCGGCAGGCGGTAGAGGATTCGGTTCAGCGCTATTCGGCCGAGGAATTGCCAATCCACCACGAAAGCATCAAGCGTGGAATTCGTAAGGCATCGGACAATCGGGTCGAAGAGCTTGCCGAAGAGTTCCCGTGGATCAGGACCTTCCTCGGATGCCTGAAAGGTCTCACGGTGCCCTGCAACTACGAGCTGATTCTGGAGCGCTGGCAAGATGCCTTCCCGACCGGACCGGCCTCTGCCTCTCTTGATGACCGCCTCCCTCCGCAGCATGCCGAGCGCGGCTGGGACGGCATCTGCGAAGACCTGCAGCGTCTCGGTCTGCTCGAGCGCAAGAAGGACGGCCGGATCGACATGCCCGACCTGTACCGCGTTGGCTTCGGACTTGGTCGCCGGGGCGGGGTCAAGCCGAGCAGCAAGCAATAAAGACGCTTGCTGCAGCCTAGCACCAATCATTCGCGCAGAAGCTCACACGCGCCATGCTCCTAGCGCGGCAGGCGCCGCGCAGCCCCTGTGCACCCGTCGGCAAAAACCCGGGCCCGCTGCGGCAAGCCCGGCGGCGGCGTTTTTTCTACTGTCATGACCTCTCGTTTCTTCCAACAACAACAAGAGATCTGTCATGGCCGGAAAACCTGCAAACCAGCATTCGGGTACCGATAGCGCGGTACCGCTCGATCAACGTCTCAGCCGCGGCTCGCTGACCATGGCCTGGTGGGGCATCTGCAGCGCGATGTTCTACCTGGTGGTCGGCGCCGCCCTGGCGATGGGCTTCGGCACGCGCAACGCGATCATCGGCCTGCTGCTGTCGGTGGTCTGCTACGGGGCGATCAACGCGGTGATCAGCCGCTACGCCATCGCCAGCGGACTGTCGGTGGCGCAGTTCTCGCGCCATCTGTTCGGCCGCGCCGGCGCGGCGCTGGCGACCCTGCTGTTCAGCGCCACCGCCATCTACTACGCCGCCTTCGAGGGTTCGGTGATGGCCGTGGCGCTCCACCACTACGCCGGCGCGGTGAGCCTCGAGCAGGCCTACCTGATCGTGGTGGTGTACAGCGTGCTGCTGATCTTCGGCCACGCCATGCGCTGGCTGGACAAGCTCAACGGCGTGCTGCTGCCGCTGTACCTGCTCGGCCTGGTCGCGGCGCTGCTGGTGGCGGTCGACCAGTACGGCTACTCCGCCGCCTGGCTGGATCTCGCGCCGGAAGGCGGCGCGCCCGCGTACGGTTGGTGGAACTGCTTCATCTACTTCATGGGCGTCTGGGTGCTGATGATGTACACCTGGGACTACGCCCGCTTCGGCCGCGCCGAGGACAGCGACTACCACGCCCGCTTCAACTTCGGCATGCCGTTCTACGCCGTGGCCTTCCTGCTCAACGGCCTGGCCGGGATCTTCCTCGCCGCCACCATCCCCACCGAGGGCGGCGTCAGCGAGGTGTCGGTGGTGCTGTCGATCGTCCAGCTGATGGGCCTCTGGGGCCTGCTGTTCGTGTGGGTCACCCAGACGCGCATCAACACCGGCAACTTCTTCCTCGGCGCCACCAACCTGCAGGCGCTGGGGGCCAGCCTGGGCCTCGGCCGCGTGCCCTACGTGGTGTGGGCGGCGCTCACCGGCCTCACGGTGTACCTGCTGATGCGCTTCGACGTGTTCAGCTACATCCTCCAGGCGCTGGCCTGGCAGAGCATCTTCATCGTCGCCTGGGTGGCCATCGCCCTGGCGCACATCTTCGCCGCCCGCGGCGCCGCGCCGGCCGACGACACCAGCCTGCCGGCCTTCGACGCCCGCGGCCTGCTGGCCTGGTTCGCCGCCGCCGCGGCCGGCATCGTCCTGCTCAAGGCCGGCGATGCGACCCTGGCGACCTTCTCGGCGCCGGTCACCTTCGTCGTCGCCTTCGCCGGCTACCGCCTGCTGGCCAGCGGCCGCCGCCGCGCCTGGTCGGCCGGCACCGACAGCCTCTGAGCCTGGAGCAGGCGCCCGCCTGCCCATCTTCCTCATCACGGAACGCGCCGCCTCCCGGCGGTGCGCTTCCGGTGTGCCCGCAAAACAACGACAACACTCGGAGACACCCGATGCGTCACCCGCTCACCCGCCGCACTTCCCTGCTGCTGTGGCCGCTGCTGGCCGCGCCGCTGCTGACCGCCTTCGCCCTGCCGGCCGCCGCCGTGCAGGTCACCGACAACCTCGACCTCGGCGGCGCGATCCGCGGCCGCCTGGACTACGACCCGGACCGCGACATCTCCGAGTTCGGCTTCGACACCGCCTTTCTCACCGCCACCTACACCTCGGACAGCTGGATCGGCGCGGCCAAGTACCGCTTCTACGGCAAGCACCGCCCGTTCGACTACACCGACAAGATCGGCGACATCTCCTTCGCCGAGTACGCCTGGCTGGGCTACCGGTTCGACGCCGAACGCCAGGTGCAGGCCGGCCTGATGCCGATCCCGTTCGGCCTGCAGCCCTACTTCGGCAGCACCTTCTTCGAGTCGCTGGGCAACGTGATCGGCCTGGAGGACACCCAGGACATCGGCATCAAGTACACCCAGAAGAACGCCGACTGGGACCTGCAGGCCGCCTGGTTCGCCATGCCCGCCGAACAGGGCAAGGGCACCAGCCGCGGCGGTCGCACCTACGGCACCAGCGTGGCGACGGCCGACGCCTACGTGGTCGACGGCAGCGACAACCACGAGGAGAACATCGTCGTCGCCCGCCTGGCGCGCAACCTGCAGCTCGGCGACTGGGCCTCGGAAGTGGGCGTGTCGGCGCTGGCCTCGACCCTGGAGAACCAGGACACCGGCAAGGACGGCGACCGCCGCGCCTTCGCCGTGCACTACCTCGGCCAGAACGGCCCGTGGGGCGTGCAGCTGCTCGCCGCGCGCCAGTCGATGAGCCCGGAGAACCCCGGCAGCGACCGCCTGGTGTCCTTCGGCAGCTTCGACGGCACCTTCAACGTCGCCGCCAAGGGCAACCTGTACGTCGCCGACCTCAGCTACGCCCTGCCCGGCCAGTACGGCTGGTTCTCCGGGGTGAAGTTCTATGCCAACTACAGCCACTTCACCAAGGACGCCAGCGGCTTCGAGGACTCGCAGCGCTTCATCGCCGGCAGCTCGTTCACCTTCGGCCCGCTGTGGATCGCCCTGGAATGGCTGCACGGCAAGCACGACCCGTACATCGGCGGCGGCAGCTACACCCAGAGCCTCGGCGCCGGCGGCAGCGACCGCTGGGAGAACCAGGTGTACAGCAACGTCGGCTACTACTTCTGACCTCTTCCGCATTCCCAACCAAGGCAATCGCATGAACGGTGTAGGAGCGAATTCATTCGCGACCAGGTCGCGAATGAATTCGCTCCTACAGGGAGGGCTACAGGGCATTTAGCCCACGCATGTTGGCCTTTTCAGCTTCGTGCGATTGCTCTGGTATCCCCCTTCGCCCCCTTTCAGGCCAGCCTCGCGCTGGCCTTTTTTTCGTCCGCGCCAGCGGCAAGCCACGCACGGCCGAGTGCACGCAGACGCAACAAAGGGTGCGCCCCGCGACAAGCCCGCCCGCCGCGCGCCGCGTAGCTTGTAAGCCAGGGCGGAGCCTTGCGGGGCCGCCTCTCCGACAACAACAAGATGTGTGGTGAACCATGAGTACAGTAGATCCGATCACCCTCGCGGTCGTGCGCGGGGCGCTGGAAACGGCCCAGCGCGAGATGACCCTGACCCTGGAGAAGACCGGCCGCTCCAGCGTGTTCAACCTGGCCCACGACTACTCCAACGCCCTGTTCGACCACTTCCCGGAAATGATCCTGCAAGGCCAGGACATCCCGATCCACCTGGGCTCGCTGATCCCGGCGATGAAGTGCGTGGCCGAGTTCTTCGACGGCGACATCGCCGAAGGCGACGTGATCTATCACAACGACCCGGCCTACAAGGGCAGCCACATCCTCGACTGCTGCATGTACAAGCCGGTGTTCTACCAGGGCGAACTGGTGTTCTGGACGGTGTGCAAGGGCCACCTCACCGACATCGGCGGCCCGGTGCCGGCCGGCTACAACCCGGACGCCAAGGAGATCTACGCCGAGGGCCTGCGCATCCCGCCGGTCAAGCTGTGGGCCGGCGGCAAGCGCCGCGAGGACGTGTTCAACCTGCTGCTCACCAACATGCGCGCCCGCCCCTACCAGGAGGGCGACCTCAACGCCCAGTACGGCGCCTGCTGCGTCGGCGAGCGCCACCTGCTGGAGCTGGTCGAGAAGTACGGCGTCGCCCAGGTGCGCGCCTGCATCGCCGAGCTGAAGAACATGGCCGACCGCCACATGCGCGCCCTGCTGCGCGACGTGCCGGACGGCCACTACAGCGGCACCGCGATCCTCGAGGACTCCGGCCACGGCCTCGGCGAGCTGGCGATCACCGCCCACGTCGAGATCCGCGGCGACGAGGCCCACGTGCGCATCGAAAGCCCGCCGCAGGTGCCCTACTTCATCAACTCCTACGAGGGCAACTCGGTGTCCGGCGTCTACCTGGGCCTGATGATGTTCGCCCAGGTGCCGCCGCCCTACAACGAGGGCCTGTACCGCTGCGTCAGCGTCGATCTCGGCCCCAAGGGCACCCTGTGCAACGCCGAGGAACCGGCGCCGCACGTCAACTGCACTACCACGCCGATGGAAACCCTGGCCGACGCCGTGCGCCAGGCGCTGGAGCAGGCCGCCCCCGAGCGCGTCACCGCCTCCTGGGGCCACGCCAGCGGCATCAACATCGCCGGCCACGACCCGCGCCGCGAGGGCGACGAATACGTGACCATGGTGCTCGCCTCGATCATCTCCGGCGCCGGCGCCAACAAGGTGATGGACGGCTGGCACGCCTGCGGCCCGCTGTGCTGCTTCGGCGCGCTGATGAGCGGCGACATCGAGCTGCTCGAGTACTCCTACCCGATCGTCATCCACCGCTACAGCCTGATGAGCGACAGCGGCGGCGCCGGCGAATTCCGCGGCGGCTCCGGCACCCGCCTGGAGATCGAACCGCTGGAGCACGAGATGACCGTGGTCGGCTTCGGCGAGGGCCGCCAGCTGGCCACCGCCGGCGCGGCCGGTGCGCGCAACGCACTGATCGAGCCCAAGCTCGGCCGCCTTATCCACCGCCGTGCCGACGGCGAGGAAACCCACTACATCCAGAACCCAGTGCTGACCGTGCGCCCCGGCGAGCGGGTGATCAACGTCAACCCCGGTGGCGGTGGCTACGGCGACCCGCTGCGCCGCCCGGTCGCCGCGGTCCTCGACGACCTGCGCAACGGCCTGGTCTCCGCCGAGGGCGCCCGCCTCGAGTACGGGGTGATCGTCGACGCCGACGGCCATCTCGACGAAGCCGCCACCCGCGCCGCCCGCGCCCCCCACTGAGCACTGCTGAGGAACATCGACATGCGTAACCAATATCGTCTGGGCATCGACGCCGGCGGCACCTTCACCGACTTCATCCTCGCCGACCGCGACGGCGGCGTGCAGCTGTTCAAGGCGCCGTCCACCCCGCAGGACGGCACCCTGGCCATCCGCGCCGGTCTCGCGCAGATCGCCGACGCCGTCGGCCGCTCGCCGGCCGAGATCATTGCCGACTGCGACCTGTGCATCAACGGCACCACCGTGGCGCTCAACGCGCTGATCGAGCGCACCGGGGTCAAGGTCGGCCTGCTGTGCACCGAGGGCCACGAGGACAGCCTGGAGATCCGCCTCGGCCACAAGGAGGAAGGCCACCGCTACGACGCCCACTACCCGCCGGCGCACATGCTGGTGCCGCGCCACCTGCGCCGCCCGGTGGGCGGGCGCATCCTCAGCGACGGCCGCGAGTACAGCCCGCTGGACGAGGCCGCGGTGCGCGAGGCCATCGACTACTTCCGCGCCGAGGGCGTCGAGGCGGTGGCGATCTCCTTCGTCTGGTCGGTGCGCAACCCGGCCCACGAGCTGCGCGCCGCCGAAATGGTGCGCGCCGCCCTGCCCGGGGTGTTCGTCTGCACCGGCGTCGAGGTGTTCCCGCAGATCCGCGAGTACACCCGCACCTCCACCACCGTGGTCAACGCCTACCTGAGCCCGGTGATGGCGCGCTACGTCGAACGCATCGACGCGCTGTTCGAGGAACTCGGCGCCCAGCAGCCGGTGCGCTACTTCCAGTCCAACGGCGGTCTGGCGCCGGGCGGCATGATGCGCGAGCGCGCGGTCAACGCGATCAACTCGGGCCCGGCCTCGGCGCCGCAGGCCGGCCTGTCGGTGGCCAAACCGTTCGACATCGACAACGTGATCACCGTCGACATGGGCGGCACCTCGTTCGACATCACCCTGACCAACGCCGGGCGCACCAACTTCAGCAAGGACGTCGACTTCCTGCGCCAGCGCATCGGCGTGCCGATGATTCAGGTGGAGACCCTCGGCGCCGGCGGCGGCTCGATCGCCCACCTCGACGAGTTCGGCATGCTCCAGGTCGGCCCGCGCAGCGCCGGCGCCAAGCCCGGCCCGGTGTGCTACGGCAAGGGCGGCACCGAGCCGACCGTGACCGACGCCAACCTGGTGCTCGGCTACCTGCCCGACGGCGCCCTGCTCGGCGGCAGCATCCGCCTCAACCGCCAGGCGGCGCTGGACGCCATCCGCAGCAAGATCGCCGACCCACTGGGCATCAGCATCGAGCGCGCGGCCTACGGCATCACCACCCTGGTCAACCTGAACATGGTCAACGGCATCCGCCGGGTGTCCATCGAGCGCGGCCACGACCCGCGCGACTTCGCCCTGATCGGCGCCGGCGGCGCGGCCGGCATGCACGTGGTGCGCCTGGCCGAGGAGATCGGCATCCACACCGTGCTGATCCCCAAGGTCGCCTCCGGGCTGTGCGCCTTCGGCCAGATCCTCTCCGACATGCGCTACGACCAGCTGACCACCCTGCCGATGCGCCTGGACGCCGGCCACGTCGACCTCGCGCAGCTCAACCAGGCGCTGGCCGAGCTGCGCGACAAGGGCCTGGACAACCTGCGCGAGGACGGCTTCGGCGCCGACACCATCGAGTGCCACTACACCCTGGAGATGCGCTACCTCGGGCAGATCCACGAGTGCAGCGTGGAACTGGCCAGCAGTCGGCTCGACGAGCAGGGCCTGGCCGCGCTGTGCGAGTCCTTCCACCAGCGTCACCAGGCGCTGTACTCCTACAGCGAGCCGGGCAGCCCGGTGGAGCTGGTCAACCTCGAGTGCTCGGTGATCGGCCGCCTGCCGCGCCCGCCGCTGCCGGAGCTGCCGGTGCCGGCCGAGGTCGGCGAGGCCGCCCCGTCCAGCCTGCGCAAGATGCTGTTCAGCGCCGACGGCGACTGGCAGGCCACCCCGGTGTACGACGGCAACCAGCTGCAGGCCGGGCAGACCGTGCAGGGCCCGTGCGTGATCGAGGAAAGCACCACCAACATCGTCATCCCGCCGGGCTGGCAGGCGACCCTGACGCCGACCGCCACCTACCGGGTGACGCCACGGACTTGACCACCCGGTCACCCAGGCCAATGATGGCGAAATAACGGCGCGGCAGGGATTTCCACTTCCCTGCCGCGCTGTCCTCAGAACAACGATAATCGTGAGGACCGGCCATGGCTCAACAGCTCTCCACCCGGTACTGGCCGCAACAGGAACGCCAGCTCCGCTGGGCAGAAGCTATCGGCACCACCTACTTCCCCCTCAGCCTGGAGTTCGCCCCCGGAGCGACCTTCCAGGGCAGCCTGCACGTCTGGGACACGCCCAGCACGCCGCTCACCCTCTCCCGCCTGCGCTCCAGCCAGCTCGCCTACTCGCGCAGCAAGGCCCAGGTCAGCCAGGACCCGGAGGCCTGCTACCTGGTCACCGTGCCGCGGCAGACCGAAGTCCTCTTCGAGCAGGACGGCCGCGCCCTGCGCTGCCAGCCGGGCGGCTTCATCGTCGAGCGCGGCGATGCGCCCTACCGCTTCCACTACGCCGCCGACAACGACCTCTGGGTGTTCAAGCTGCCCGAGCGCGCCCTGCACGGCCAGCTGCGCGGCGCCGAGCGCTACACCCGCTTCTGCTTCGACGCCCGCCGCGGCCTGGGGCGGATCTTCGTCGAACAGCTCGGCCTGTGCGCGGCGCGCTTCGACGAGTGCGACGCAGCCGCCCGCCACCTGCTGCTGGAGCAGGCGCTGGCCACCCTGCTGATGGCCCTGCGCCAGGACGAGCGGGTGCTCAACAGCGAGACCTCGACCCTCGCCGCCGTGCACCTGCAGCGCGTCGAGCAGTACATCGAGCGCCACCTGGCCAACCCCGAACTGAACCCGGCGCAGATCGCCGAGGCCTGCGGCCTGTCGCTGCGCTATCTGCACAAGCTGTTCGCCGCCACCCCCTACACCCTCGGCGAATGGGTCCGCCTGCAGCGCCTGGAGGCCGTGCACCGCCAGCTGCGCGACCCGCACTGCCACCTGTCGATCGGCGAACTGGCCTTCCGCTGGGGCTTCAACGACCAGGCCCAGTTCACCCGCGCCTTCCGCCAGCAGTACGGCTGTACTGCGCGGGAGGTGCGCGGGGGGTTGCAGAGGCGGCCGGAGTGAGGGCGAAAGTCAATGGGAAACCGCGGCCAGGGAGGGCGCGGTTTTTCATGTGAAAAGACGGAGTTCTTGACCAGCCTGCTGCATGTGTCTGAAGACAGATTTCGCCTGGGATGACCAGTGATTTTCCAGTGACTACAGGCAGCTAAGAAAACTCTGAAAAAGTCCCGATTTCGTGAAATTGCCGGTCTGCAGCCCCCGGGGTTGCTGGGGCTAATTTTCCGAAAACAGACTTTTTCAGACCATCCTTAGCTGTCAAGCTACGGGGTAGCTACTGGTTCCGGGGCAAATCATGGGCGCTCGGCAGCCTTCAGCCAATCTGTTACACCATTGACCCCCAGCGAAAGTAGCGTGTCTTGTATCTCTACCACAATATTTAACATCACCCCTCCGTCGGACTCTTCCCGTTCTTCTGCTTCAGCAAAGAGTCGCGTCATCAATTGGGTGAGGCTGTCTTTGTGATCATAGAGATATGGCTTGCAACTATTGACGTAGGCTAGATAGATTTTGGCTGCTGCCAGTGCTTGCTCTGGATCACTTTGAGCAATCGCATTCAGCCATTCATGAAAACCGAAAAGCCGATGGTGTTTGCTTTCACTATCGCCGTCGTTTTCGAAAATATAAAAACAGCTTCGAACAACCTCTACTGGCACAGAAATCGGGGGCATCTGATCTCCAAAAATACGCTCAATTTTTCGAGCAACAGCCAATGCATGTGTGCCGCCTGCATTCAATCCAGCCTCCAGCCCCGCAAAGCATTCCTCTCGATACTGTTGAATATTTTCAGTGTGCGTCCAGACAGTTGCTGCCCCCAACCAAGCCTCTGTGCTATCAAGAACGTTCAAATCCTCTATAAATTCAGCAAGTTCAATGTGTCGTGTCAGACTGCATAAGGCCGAAATACGCCCCCAAACCTCCAAGTCTTTGCCTCTACCTTCAAGGCGAAGACGCGCAAGCAAAGGTCTCACTACCACGAAGTGATTATGATAAGCGTAATACAAACAGGGTTCGGCGATTTGCCAAAGCCCCTCTGCGTCATGCATGGCAACATGAAACAGGTTCCAACCCAGCTCAAAATTCTTGCTTTGCAAATAAGGTAGCCGTCGAAGGACTACAGCGCGAATCGCAGGATTTTTATCTCCTGCATAACGACGCAATGTGGGCTCTAGTAGCTCAGGAAGTGTGCCTCCGATTTTTTGGACATCACTAGCCAGAATCATCAAGGCTTCAGCCACGTCTCCTTTGGCCATATTGATCCCCAACGAGATCAAACTAACGTTATCACCCGTGATCGGGTTAGCTTCTTCGAGTCGCTCAAAGCCTATGGTCAAAAATACCAGTCGTTCGGCATCCCTCAGGGTTTTGACAACATTGGCGCAGGCTTCCAATGCCTTAGCTGCTGGACGTCGGAGCTGCCAGTGCTGCGAATGCCTTTCCAGCTCATCGATAATATTGCTAGCCAAGGCAGAGGCCTCTGGCTCTTCGATCGGCACCCAATTTTCGTTCGCTTGCAGGCTGCCATAGCGACAAGCCAAGTATGTAGCGACACCATCCATAATGTCATCGCGAAAACTTGCTGGAATATCCGCCCAGAAATTTGACAAGAATCCCAAGAATCGAGCGGGATGCCGTGAGGAAGCCTCTCGAAGTTGCCAACCAACCTCGCGTTCGCCGCCGACCAGAAAATCAACCCCCCCCCTATCTACATGACCACTGTAGTGTGCCAGCAGGCGCAACAGCACGTTATTACTGGCATCTAGGAATACCTCGAATGAGAATGGAGCTCTGACTACGCCGCCCCACGAGAGAATTTTCGGTTGGCGATCAATCACTCCGGCCTTTTTCTCATAATCATCAATTACCGCCTGCGCTTCTGGTGAACGCAGGTAGCAAGGGATTGCACTGATCAACTCGGCACGCTCTTTCAGCACCCAACAATGCTCGATATCTTTAGATAAATACTTATCCCATATGCCTAATATGGTCGCAATCACAGCATCTTGTGTCGCCTCGCCGAGAAGCTTGAATGCCGACTTAATTAACTCACCAAGCTCGTAATTCAACTCAAACTCAAGCATATTCTGATCACACAACATGTGACCTATCAGGTCAATATTGGCTTCAGGCGTCACAATACAAGCCTGTACCGCGAAGTAGAGCAAGGCGCCCTCGTGGTTGAAGCACAGGCGCTCTCGGTTGTCTTGCCACCAGCTTGAATGCGTTTTTGCATGATGGACAATTGATGATTCCACCGCGTCAAGTAGAGCAACCATGTTATCTACGTGATGCATGTCTTGCCGACTATGCGTCTTCTGGTACGATGTCTCGCTCAAAAAACCATGTCGATAGCCTATACGCGTTTCTCCGTAACGCGACTTGCGTACATCGCTCCATTGCTCAATCGACGTCACGACCAGATCAAGAAATTTAGTGGATTGCTCCATACGTTGTCGGACGCAGCCGCCCTGGCGGTCGCCAAACTCATGGGCTTGGCAATGCAATTTATTATCGAACCGGTATTCCAGAAGATCTTTTTCGTCAACCCCGCCTACCATATAACGCCAAAGCAGGTCATCTCCTACAACCCCGGCTTCTACGCAGCGAGCAATTGAACGCCCCAAGAAGCCATGATCGGCATATGGCATATCCAGAAGCCGCTGTAGCAGCGGAACAACCAGTGCCAAATTTTCCATTGTGATTTCAGACAAATAAAACGGAAGCTGCCCAGCGATTCGATTGCTATCTACCCAGTCCAGAGAAAGTACCTCATACCAGAATGAAAAGACCAACTGCGCATCTTCATTCTTCCATCGCGCGATGTGATAGGCATGCGCGGCGTAACCTTCGGCATCCCGCTCTGCCTTCAAAACTGGTACTAGATATTTAAGCCAAAAACGATGCCACTCAATCGCCCTGGCCGTGGTATAGATCACCTGAAAAACATCGCGGTGCTTTTCTCGCAATTCCCGCATTAAGGGCCAGTCATCGTCGACAGGTACCTGTTCTGAAAACGACTCGGCAACCAAGCGTCGGATATGGAAGGCTGCGTTACCTGTCAACACCGCCCGCGTTTGCTTTCTGAACTCACGTCGCTCCCCCAAAGCCAACTGTGCAACGAAGCTACGAATGCTGGGGCGGACAAACGGAACTGGGGGCAAACTCTGTATGAATTGATTCAGCGTAATTCCGCTACGCAAGGCTCCACTGATGACTAAAACGTCAAGCAGGGTCTGATGACCGAAGGTCAGCTTGCCATCCTGAGTTTCTTGCAAAACGTTAAGGCTACACAGAGAGCGCAGAATCTCCTGCGAGGAAGAAAAGCGCTGATAAGGTACGACTAAACTACGTGACTCGAGCATTTCTGCAGCGATGGCTTCAATTGCTTGTATTGCAGGATCACCAAGCGAGGCATTGCCCCGTACAATCACATCGAGATAACGCTGCGCCAAAGCTTGGCTGGTTACGACGTTGAAACCGCCCTCTCGTTGTGCCAACTCGACAAACAATGCTAGTTCCCGATGGTTTCGAATTAGCTCTCGTGTAACAGCATCAATCTCGACGGACGCAATCCCCAACCCCTCAATTAAAGGCGCAATTTTTCCATCCCAATCCAAAGGCGGGCATTTGAATTCGCAATCCCATTGCCTTTCCGCGATTCGGCGGTCGTACTGCCTGTCAAAGTCGCGACAAGCGGTAATTACGCTCACATTTTCAATCAATAGGAGACGGTCTATTTGAGCCAGAAAATAGGTGAGCACGCGATGGTCTCGGGCGATAGAAAGCACATCCAGAGAGTCGATTATCACAACCACCTGCGCGCTTTCCGCCATACGAGCTGCTTGGTTTACCCACTGTTCAGACAGCCCAAAAGCTTGTCGATCCTGCGAAGTTGCCAGATCAGCAAACTCGCGTGATTGGATGAAGAGAGGCACGATATCTGAGCGGTGTTGTGCGTGTCGCTCCAAGGTCTCCTGTACCTCAAGCATCACACAGGTTTTTCCCGAACCAGGTAAACCAGTAAGCAATATGGCGCGTTTTCCAGCGTCGATGGCGGCCAGCAGTTCGCTCACCACCGGGTTGTGCATCCGCTGACCTGCCACATCACGCCGCCATGATCTCCCGATGGCTGAGATACTGGAAAATGATGCGCGAACCTCCGCAATATTCACGGGAGGAGCCAGCAGCGCTCCAGCCTTGTGAAGAATGGCTTCGAGAGATTTTTTGGTGAATCGATGCTGGGCGTTTGCGGATGAACCATCACCGCTCATGCGCGCCCCCAATTGATCTAGATGAACCCAGAGTGCGTTGAATGCAGAATCTGGATTACTGACCATGCTACGCAGACGTTCTAGTAGCTGGCTTTGCATGCGATCCAGAGCGCTGCTGGTTTCAAACTCTGTACGGCGAAGGAATTCGTAGGTTGAAAGACCTGGGGCGGCAGAGGAGAGTAATCTTGATAGGGCAGCATTTGTTTTCTGATTTGCGATGCTCAAACTAGCTTCATAGGCGTTCGCATCATGCTGAGTTGCGCTGTGTTCTTTTAACTTCCCCACCCCTCCAAAGTTATTGCGCGAATAGAAATAAACTTCCGAGTATTTATTCTGTTTAAGCAGCCTAGCGGCTTTGTCTAGTTCACTCGCAAGATCAGTTATCGACCACGCTTCGAAATCGATTTGATTTTTTTTGCACTGGCAAGCGATCAGCGTGCCATCGGATTTACCAATGACCACATCGTCGACTAGATAAGTTATCGAATCAACTTCAAGCCATTGATAGTTTTCGTCGGATAGAACTGTCAATGCCCAATCAAATGCCACCAATGTTTGGTAGCCGTCGCCGCGGTTCGAGCGTATGCCAGCAATACTCATATCGATCCCCGTTGATAGGTATCCATTACCCTAACTCACAGAACACTCAGTTTATTACGGACTACCATGAACCGCCTCAGAATTTTTAGTCACACTGTCATCTGAGTGGCGGGTAAGTGGCGAATTGGCAGCCTGATTCAATACCCCAGACAAAAGGCAGCTCAGACTGTGGTGCTTCCGTTCGCACACCTAGGTCTTGTACGAAAAGTCGGTTTGCCTTGAGCGGAAAGGTAAAAACAGCCCAGAAAAGGCATCCAGCCCCAAAATCGATCATTTATTGATCACTTTTGAGGTCCTTCAAATCCGGCTCAGGACTTTTCGTACAGAGCCTAACAGCAGGTTTTAGGGAGCAGCAGCCTTTCAGATGGCCGCTATCCGGAAATGACGAATTTCCGCTTCTGGCCGATTTCTGTCTGTCTCGACTGGCCGCTCTGGGGCGTCGTCACCATGACCGGCATTGCTCGGACTGCAGGCAACCGGCCGACCAAGCCACTACTACCATTCTTGCGTCCTACAGAAAAGGGCCGGCTCACGCCGGCCCTCCTCTCACCCACTGCGCCATATCATCCTGCGAGCACGAACTACCCACCCAGCCTCTTGACGAAGTGATGGCAGCCAATCTGGTAGTGATGGCGCATGTACAGCCGATGGGCCGCCGCCCGCTCGCGGCCGACGCCGGAGTCCAGGTGCACGGCGCTGCAGCCCAGGTGCGCCGCCTCGGCCTCGGCCCACGCCATCAGGCGGTCGCCGAAACCGCGCCCGCGCCATTCGGGCAGGGTGGCGATGTCGACGATGTACAGCGACTGGCCCAGCCACAGCGAGTGCTGGATGCGGTAGCCGAGCACGGCGGCGGCCGCGGGCGAGTCGTCGCCAAAGATGCCGGCCAGCTGGTAGCCGTTGGGGCGCAGCTGCTGGTCGATCACCCGCGCCATCTCCTCCGGCGCGTAGTGCGGCCAGAGTTCGCGCAAGGCGTCGACCGCGCTGGCGGTGTTTTCTGCCGTGATCGGCACGACCGGGATGTTCAAGGGGACCTCCTTTTCGGGTTGCGTTCCGTGGTTCAGGCAGGCCTGCCGCTCTGCTGCGTCGGCTGACGCGAAAAGGCCGGCTTACGCCGGCCCGGGCGCCAGATCCGTAGGGGCGAATTCATTCGCCTTGGCGGGGTATCCGGGCGAATGAATTCGCCCCTACAGGAGTGGGCCGGGCGCAGAGGCCGCGCCGGCCCTTCTCAGCTCACTTCGCCCACTGCGCCGTATCCTCCAGCGCGCGCTCGAAGCGTTCGAGCAGCAGGCCCATCTCCTGCTCGTCGATGATCAGCGGCGGGCAGAAGGCGATGGCGTCGCCCATGGCGCGGGTGATCAGGCCGTGCTGCTGGGCGCGGCCGGCCAGGTAGCGGCCGAGGGTGCCGGTGGCCTGGTACGGCGCCTTGCTGTCCTTGTCGCCGACCAGTTCGACCGCGGCGATCAGGCCGCAGCCGCGCACCTCGCCGACCAGCGGGTGGTCGGTGAAGCGGCGCAGCGCGGCGTGCATGCGCTCGCCCATGGCCGCGGCGTGGGCGACCAGGTTGTCCTCCTCGATGATCTTCAGGTTCTCCAGCGCCACCGCGGTGGCCACCGGGTGGCCGCTGGCGGTGAAGCCGTGGCCGAGGGTGCCGAGCTCGCCGCTCTGCGCCTCGATCGGCTGGTACACCGCGTCGTTGATCAGCACCGCGGCGATCGGCTGGTAGGACGAGGACAGCTGCTTGGACACCACCATGATGTCCGGGCGGATGCCGAAGGTCTGGCTGCCGAACAGGTTGCCGGTACGGCCGAAGCCGCAGATCACCTCGTCGGCGATCACCAGGATGTCGTACTTGCGGCACACCTGCTGGACCTTGGTCCAGTAGGTGTGCGGCGGCACGATGACGCCGCCGGCGCCCATCAGCGGCTCGCCGATGAAGGCGGCGACGGTTTCCGGGCCCTCGGCGAGGATGCGCTGCTCCAGCTCGGCGGCCAGGCGGTCGGCGAACTGCTCCTCGCTCTCGCCCGGCAGCGCGTAGCGGTAGTGATGCGGGCAGCCGACGTGCAGGAAGCCCGGCAGCGGCAGGCCGAAGCCGCGGTGGTTGGCCGGCAGGCCGGTGAGGCTGGCGCTGGCCACGGTGATGCCGTGGTAGGCGTTGGTGCGGGCGATGAACTTCTTCTTCTCCGGCTTGCCGAGGGCGTGGTTGCGGTACCACACCAGCTTGACCACGGTGTCGTTGGCCTCGGAGCCGGAGTTGGTGAAGAACACCTTGCTCATCGGCACCGGCGCCATCTGGATCAGCTTCTCGGCCAGCTCGATGCTCGGCCGGTGCGCCTTGTGGCTGAACAGGTGGTAGAACGGCAGGGTCTCGAGCTGCTGCTGCGCGGCGCGGATCAGGCGCTGGTTGCTGAAGCCCAGCGCGGCGCTCCACAGCCCCGACATGCCTTCGATGTAGTCCTTGCCCTGTTCGTCGTAGACGTACACGCCTTCGCCGCGCTCGATGATCAGCGGGCCCTGCTCCTGGTGCAGGCGGGCGTTGGTGTAGGGGTGCAGCTGGTAGTGGATGTCCTTCTCTTGCAGCGATTGGCTCATGACGCACGCTCCATGGGGGTTGGGCAAGGCATTTGGGGCTCAGGCGGTCTGGCGCTGCCTGTTGAACCCGGGCAGGTCGGCGAGCTGGGCGTCGATCTGCTCGATGATGTAGGCACCGATCGGGATGGCCGAGGTGGCCGCCGGCGACGGCGCGTTGCACACGTTGACGCTGCGCCGGGTGTTGCGGAACAGGAAGTCCTCGATCAGCTTGCCCTCGCGGGACACCGCCTGGGCGCGCACGCCCGCCGGGTAGGGCTTGAGGTCCTTGAGCTCGATGCTCGGGCAGTACTTGCGCACTTCCTGCAGGTAGCCGCGCTTGAACAGCGAGTTGCGCATCTCCACCAAGCCGGGGCGCAGGTTGTTCTTCAGCACCCTGAGGATGCCCGGGTCGGTGAGCATGGCGAAGGTGTCGGACAGCGAGATGTCGCGCTTGCGGTAGCCCTCGCGCTTGAGCGCCAGCACCGCGTTGGGGCCGACGGTGACGGTGCCGTCGATCATCCGCGTCAGGTGCACGCCGAGGAACGGCATGGACGGGTCGGGGATCGGGTAGATCAGGTGGTTGACGATGCGGTTGTGCTCGGCCGGCAGCAGGTAGTACTCGCCGCGAAACGGGCAGATGCTGAAGCCCGGGTCGAGGCCGAGCATGCGCACCACGCGGTCGGCCATCAGCCCCGAGCAGGAGACCATGAAGCGGCTGCAGAATTCGCCGGCGCTGGTCTTCACCACCATCTCGGTGGGGCGCTCGTCGAGGCCGATCACCTCGGTGCCGTAGCGGATCTCGCCGCCGCGCATCTGGAACTCGCGGGCCATGGCCGCGGTGACTTCGGCGTAGCTGACGATGCCGCTGGAGGGCACGAAGATGCCGCCGATGCCGGTGATGTTCGGCTCGCGCTCGCGCAGCTGTTCGGCGCTCAGCCACTCGCGCTCCAGGCCGTTGGCGGCGGTGCGCTCCCACAGCGCCTTCATGCGCTGCATCTCCAGCTCGTTGGTGGCGACCAGCAGCTTGCCGCACTCGTCGAAGCGGATGCCGTTCTCGGTGCAGAACTCCTTGGTCGCGCGGTTGCCGGCCAGGCAGAACTTGGCCTTGAGGCTGCCGGGGGTGTAGTAGACGCCGGCGTGGATCACGCCGCTGTTGTGGCCGGTCTGGTGGCGGGCCGGAGCGGATTCCTTCTCCAGCAGCAGCATCCGGCAGTCCGGGTAGGCGCGGAGCAGTTGCATGGCGGTGGACATGCCGATGATGCCGCCGCCGATGATGATGAAGTCGTACACCTTGTCTGCCCTTCTTCTGGAATGGTGGTTATGGGGCACGCGGGGACGACGCACGCAAGCCGTCCCCGCGAATGGCGAGCAGAACCTTACTGGCGCGGCTGGCGCAAGACCTTCTTGTGGGTGAAGTAGCCGCGCTGGCGCATCAGCTCGCGGCGCAGGCCGGGATGGGCGATGAAGCGGTCGCGGCCGTGCAGCCAGCAGTGGTTGTTGATCAGCAGGAAGCTGCCCACCGGCACGCGCACCGACAGCTTGGCCGGGCTGTTCTCGATCGAGTCGCCGAGATCGGCCAGCCAGTTGCCTTCCTCGAAGTTCTTCGGCTGCACGAACTGGTCGATGTAGCTGATGATCGGCCGGCCGGCGACGTCGGTGTCGAACACCGCGTGCCAGATGTCCTTGGTGACGTTCTTGCTCGGCGGCGCGCTCCAGCGCATCTCGCGGCGGGCCAGCGGGTGGGTGTAGAAGTGCTCCAGCCCTTCCCAGTCGTCCAGGTGCAGCAGCAGCGAGTTGCCGCCTTCCATGTTCTGCTCGTCGATCTTCAGCATCAGCACGTAGTCGGTGTCCTGCTCGACGAAGGTGCCGTCGGTGTGCAGCTCCATCACCCGGTGGGCCTGGCGCAGGTAGCTGTCGGAGTTGTCCTCGTTCTTCACCACGAAGCGCGCGTAGTACTGGCCGCTCATGGCGTCGTAGTTGGAGCGGCCGAACAGGTGGGCCACCGCGGTGGTGAACTTGACCATGTCCTCGGCCTGCGCCACCGAGTCCAGCCCCTCGGGGGTGATCAGCAGGGCGCCGCTGTCGCGGTCGGCCAGGCTGTCGATCAGCAGCGGCTGCAGGGTGTGGGCGCACAGCTCGTCGAGCAGGCGCGCGCAGCGGAAGCGCAGGAACGACTTGTACTCCAGCGCCTGCACCGGGTAGTCGGCGGTGGCGGCGAGGAAGGCCTCGACGGTGCTGCGCGGGAAGGTCAGCTGCAGCAGGCGCGGCGAGATCGCGGACGGCGCCAGGGTGAAGCCCTGCGGCTCGACGGGCTGGGCGACGGAAGGCTTGAGTTGGACAACGCTGGACATGGCGGGCGCTCCTGGACAGGACGACAATGGATTGAGACGTTCTTGTTTACTGTCGGCGTATTTGAAAAATATCGACATTTTTATCGCATGTCAAAAATTTCCAACACTTGTAGACAAAAGGTGCAGTCCGCCCGCCTTTGGGTATGATGGCCGGGCACCACGAGGAAGGACGGCGAACATGGAAACCCTTGTTTCCCAAGAGAATCTGGCGATCCGCGGGCATCAGCTGCTCAAGCGCGACATCATTCGCGGCCTGTTCCGCCCGGGCGAGAAGCTGCTGATGAGCGGCCTGAAGGCGCGCTACGGGCTGGGCGTCGGCCCGCTGCGCGAGGCGCTGTCGCAGCTGGTTGCCGAGCGCCTGGTGGTGGTCATCAGCCAGCGCGGCTATCGGGTGGCGCCGATGTCGCTCAGCGAACTGTTCGATATTTACGACGCCCGCGCCAACCTGGAGGCCATGCTGCTCGGCCTGGCCATCGAGCGCGGCGACGACGCCTGGGAGGCGGAGATCCTCGCCCGCGCCCACACCCTGACCAAGGTGGTGGAGGTGCGCAACGCCGAGGAGCAGCTGAGCGTCTGGGACGCCCGCCACAAGGCGTTCCACACCGCCATCGTCGCCGGCTGCGGCTCGGCGCAGCTGCTGCAGGTGCGCGCCTACCTGTTCGACCAGGCCGAGCGCTACCGCCACCTGTGGCTGCAGCACACGGTGTTCTCCGAACAGGCGCTGGAGGCCAAGCGCCGCGAGCACGCCACCCTGGTCGAGGCGATCCTCGCCCGCGACAAGGAGCGCGCCTGCCAGCTGATGCGCGAGCACCTGCTCGGCCCGGTGCCGATCATCACCGAGCTGATGCAGACGCACGGCATCGCCGCCGGCCAGCCGAGCGGCTAGGCGGGCGCCGGCGGTGAGACAGGTCCAGTTCCCGAACGCGCAGTGGAAAACCGAGGGCTCGGAGAGACCGAGCTGTTCGGCAATGGGCTGACCGGGACCGAGGCTGCCAGCGCCCCTCCCCTGTCCCGCCCGGCGAGTCAGCCGCCGAGCAGCTGCCAGGCCAGCAGGACAGCGAACAGCAGGCTGGCGCTGCGCCAGAACAGCAGCGGGTTGCGCTCCAGCAGCGGCGGCCGGCGCCGGTTGAGGTATTCGGCGCTGGGCTGGCGCAGGTCGTGGACGAATTCGGAGAGCTCGGCCTGGCGGCGGTTGGGATCGGGCTGCAGGGCCTTGCGCAGTACCTCGTCGATCCACGGCGGGATGTTGCGCTCGCCGTGCGCCAGCGGCCGGTAGACCAGGCGGTTCTGCTCGGCGCGGTTGCGACACTTGGCGACCTCGGCGCCGTAGGGCAGGTCGCCGCCGAGCAGCTGGTAGGCGATCACCGCCAGGGAGAACAGGTCCGAGCGCGGCGAGCCGGGCTCGCCGATGAAGTACTCCGGGGCCATGTACTGCAGGGTGCCCGGCAGCGCCTGCGCCGCCCGCTGCGGCGTGCGCTCGGCGAGGCCGGCGACCTGTGCCGAGCCGAAGTCGATCAGCCGGACGGTGCCGCTGGCGTCGATCAGCAGGTTCTCCGGGCGCAGGTCCTGGTGGAGCATCTCCAGACGGTGGAAGGCCTGCAGGCCGCGGGCGATCTGCTCGACCAGGTCGCGCACCTTCTCCAGCCCCGGCCGCGGGTTGTCGATCATCCACTGACGCAGGGTCTGGCCCTCGACGTATTCGCTGACGGTGTAGAGGTAGCGGCGCCGGCGCGTCTGCGGCGGGGCCTTGAGCACGTGGGCGCTGTCGATGCGGCGGGCGATCCATTCCTCGCCGAGCAGGCGCTCCAGGTGGGCGAGGTCGCCCTGCAGCTCGGTGGCCGGCACCTTGAGCACCACCGGCCGCTCGCCGTCCAGCGCCAGGTAGACGTGGCTGCGGCTGCTGGCGTGCAGGCTGCGCACGATGCGGTAGCCGTCGAACTCCATGCGCGGCTGCAGCAGCGGCGGCAGCGGCAGCTCGCCGAGCAGCTGGTGCAGCTCGCCGGCGTCGGCCTGCGGCAGCTGTTCGATGCGCACCAGCTGCACGGTGAGGTTGTCGTCGCTGCCGCGCCGGTAGGCTTCCTCGACCATCGCGCGGGCGGCGGCGTCGAGGTCGTCGGCGTGGGCGCGCAGCAGCTCGACCATGGCCGCGGGTGGCAGGTGTTCGTGGACGCCGTCGCTGGTGAGCAGGAACAGGTCGCCGGGCTCCAGCGCCAGGCTGCGGTGGTCCAGCTCCAGGTGCGGGCCGATGCCCAGGGCGCGGCTGAGGTAGCTGGTGTCGCGCGAGACCCACAGGCGGTGGTCCTCGGTCAGGCGCTCCAGCTCGTCGCCGCGCAGGCGGCAGATGCGCGTGTCGCCGGCGTGGAACAGGTGCGCGCGGGTGGCCTTGAACACCAGCGCGCTGAGGGTGCAGACGTAGCCGCGGTCCATGTCGTAGCGGTACTGGCTCTGCCGGGTCTGTGCGTAGAGCCAGGCGTTGGCGGCCATCAGCACGCGCTGCGCGGACTTCCTCACCGACCAGGCCTCGGCGGTGCAGTAGTAGTCGGCGAGGAAGCTGGCCACCGCCGCCTCGCTGGCGACCTGGCTGACCGCGCTGCTGCCGATGCCGTCGGCCAGGGCGATGGCGATGCCCTTGCTGGAGAGCTGCGGCTCGGCCGGGATGCAGGCGCCGTGGAAGTCCTGGTTGAGCGCCTTGCGGCCCTTGTCCGAGTACTGGCCGAGGCTGACGACGAGTTGCTGGGACATGGGCGCGGCATCCGGAAAGGGCCCCGGACGGGGCCCGCGGGGTCAGACGAAGGAGCGCTTGGGCGCGGTCTTGACGTGGGTGGCGTAGAGGGTCAGGCCGGTGAAGGCCAGGCCGCCGACCAGGTTGCCCAGGGCGGTGGGGATCTCGTTCCAGATCATGTAGTCCATCACCGAGAAATCGCCGCCCATGATCATGCCGAAGGGGAACAGAAACATGTTCACCACCGAGTGCTCGAAGCCCATGTAGAAGAACAGCATGATCGGCATCCACATGGCGATGGCCTTGCCGCTGACGGTGGTGGAAATCATCGCGCCGACCACGCCCATGGACACCATCCAGTTGCACAGCATGCCGCGCAGGAAGATGGTCAGCCAGCCGGCGGTGCCGAACTCGGCGTAGCCCAGGGTGCGCGCCTCGCCGATGTGCGAGATCTTCTCGCCGATGGCGCCGGGGCTGGTGGAGAAGCCGTAGGTGAAGACGAAGGCCATCATCACGGCGACCGTCAACGCGCCGGCGAAGTTGCCGGTGAACACCAGGCCCCAGTTCTTCAGCACACCGCCGACGGTAACGCCGGGGCGCTTGTCCAGCAGCGCCAGCGGGGTGAGCATGAATACTCCGGTGAGCAGGTCGAAGCCCATCAGGTAGAGCATGATGAAACCGACCGGGAAGAATGCTGCGCCAAGCAGCGGCGAACCGGTCTGGACCGTGATGGAGATGGCGAACACCGCGGCCAGGGCGAGGATGGCGCCGGCCATGTAGGCGCGGATCAGGGTGTCGCGGGTGGACATGTAGATCTTCGATTCGCCGGCATCGACCATCTTGGAGGCGAACTCGGCAGGGACCAGGTAGGACATGGCAGTGTTCTCTGTCGCGGGCAGGGAGGGCGCCGCCGCGGCGGCGTCGGGGTTCGGTTCAGCAGAAGATTTCCACGCGCTCGCCGCGCAGACGCACCGGCCACACCGGCAGGCGCTGCTCGGGGTATTCCAGGCAGCCGCCGTCGCTCAGGCGGAAGTGCTGCTTGTACAGCGGCGAGGCGATCACCAGCTCGCCCTGCAGGTGGCCGAGGAGGCCGCGGCCGATCACGTTGGCGCCGGACCTGGGGTCGCGGTTGCCGATGGCGAAGACCTGCGGCTCGCTGCCTGGCAGGTAGAACAGCGCTACCTGCGCGCCGCCGGCGCGGGCGACGATGCCGGAGTTGGCGACCAGGTCGGCGGCGGCGCACAGCGGCTGCCAGCAGGCTTCGAGTTTCAGGGCGGTGTTCATCAGACGGCCTCCTCGGTCAGGGGAATCAGGTGCAGTTCATCGGTGCGCGCCGGGCGGCGCTGGCCGCGTTCGCGGACGAAGTGGATGTCCGGGTCGCCGCCGTGTTCGTTGACGAAGGTACGGAAGCGCTTGAGCTTCTCCTCGTCCTTGAGGGCGTTGGCCCATTCGCATTCGTAGCGGTCGACCACCAGCTGCATCTGCGCCTCCAGCTCGGCGGCCAGACCCAGGCTGTCGTGGATGACCACGTCCTTGAGGTAGTCCAGGCCGCCCTCCAGCGACTCGCGCCACACCGAGGTGCGCTGCAGCTTGTCGGCGGTGCGGATGTAGAACATCAGCAGGCGATCGATGTAGCGGATCAGGGTCCGGTCATCCAGGTCGGTGGCGAACAGCTCGGCGTGGCGCGGACGCATGCCGCCGTTGCCGCAGACGTAGAGATTCCAGCCGTTCTCGGTGGCGATCACGCCGATGTCCTTGCTCTGCGCCTCGGCGCACTCGCGGGTGCAGCCGGAGACCGCGAACTTGAGCTTGTGCGGCGCGCGCAGGCCCTTGTAGCGGTGCTCGATGTCGAGGGCCATCTTCACGCTGTCCTGCACCCCGTAGCGGCACCAGGTGCTGCCGACGCAGCTCTTCACCGTGCGGGTGGACTTGCCGTAGGCGTGGCCGGTCTCGAAGCCGGCGGCGATCAGCTCGGCCCAGATCTCCGGCAGCTCGTGCAGCTGGGCGCCGAACAGGTCGATGCGCTGGCCGCCGGTGATCTTGGTGTAGAGGTCGTACTTCTTCGCCACCTGGCCGATGGCGATCAGCCCCTCGGGGGTGATCTCGCCGCCGGGGATGCGCGGCACCACCGAGTAGGTGCCGTTCTTCTGCATGTTGGCCATGAAGGTGTCGTTGGTGTCCTGCAGCGGCACCAGCGCCGGGTCCATGATCGGGCGGTTCCAGCAGGAGGCGAGGATCGAGCCCACCGCCGGCTTGCAGATGTCGCAGCCGACATGGCCCTTGCCGTGCCTGGCCAGCAGTTCCTCGAAGCTCTCGATGCCCTCGACGCGGACGAGGTGGTAGAGCTCCTGGCGGGTGTAGGCGAAGTGCTCGCAGAGGCTCTTGTCGACTTCCACGCCGCGGGCGCTCAGCTCGTGCTCGACCACCTGCTTGAGCAGCGCAGCGCAGCCACCGCAGCCGGTGGCCGCCTTGGTGCAGGCCTTGACGCTGGCGATGTCGCTGCAGCCGCCGTCGATGGCGGCGCAGATCGCGCCCTTGCTGACGTTGTGGCAGGAGCAGATGGTGGCCGTCTCCGGCAGGGCGTCGGCGCCCAGCGCCGGGGCATCGCTGCCGGCGGGCATGATCAGGCTGGCCGGGTCTTCCGGCAGCTTGATGCCGTTCTGCGCGTACTGCAGCAGGGTGTCGTAGTAGCTGTTGTCGCCGACCAGCACGGCGCCGAGCACCTGCTTGCCGTCGGCCGAAACCACCAGGCGGCGGTAGCTGGCGCTGGCCTCGTCGATGTAGCGGTAGCTGCGCGAACCGGGCATGGCGCCGTGGGCGTCGCCGATGGAGCCGACGTCGACGCCGAGCAGCTTGAGCTTGGTCGACATGTCGGCGCCGAGGAACGGCTGGGCTTCCTGGCCGCACAGCTGGGCGGCCACGGCGCGGGCCATCTGGTAGCCGGGGGCGACCAGGCCGAAGACGCTGCCGTTCCAGGCCGCGCACTCGCCGATGGCGTGGATGCGCTCGTCACTGGTCAGGCACTGGTCGTTGATCCCGATGCCGCCACGCGGGCCCAGCTCCAGGCCGCAGGCGCGGGCCAGAGCGTCCTGCGGGCGGATGCCGGCGGAGAACACGATCAGGTCGGTCTCGAGAAAGTCGTCGCCGGCGAAGTTCATCCGGTAGCGGTACTCGCTGCCGGCGCTGATGCTCTGGGTGGCCTTGGACAGGTGCACGCCGACGCCCAGATCCTCGATGCGCTGCTTCAGCGCCGCGCCGCCGAAGTCGTCCAGCTGCACCGGCATCAGCCGCGGGGCGAACTCCACCACGTGGGCTTCGAGGCCCAGCGACTTCAGCGCGTTGGCCGCTTCCAGGCCGAGCAGGCCGCCGCCGACCACCACGCCGCGGCGCTGGCCCCGGGCGGCGGCGCGGATTGCGTCGAGGTCGTCGAGGGTGCGGTAGACCAGGCGCGCCTCGCCCGCGGCGCCCTCGATCGACGGCACGAAGGGGTAGGAGCCGGTGGCCAGCACCAGCCTGTCGTAGCCGAAGCGGCCCTGGCTGGTGACCACCTCGCCGCTGGCGCGGTCGATCTCCAGCACCGCGGTGCCCAGGTGCAGGGTCAGGCCTTCGGCTTCATAGAGCGAGGCGGCGCTCATGGCCAGGGACTCGGCGTCGCGGTCGCCGAAGTACTCGGAGAGGTGCACGCGGTCGTAGGCGCGCTGCGCCTCCTCGCCGAACACCTCGATGCGGTAGTGCGCCAGGGCGCCGCCCGCGAGCAGTTGCTCGACGCAGTGATGCCCGACCATGCCGTTGCCGACGATGATCAGCCGTTGCTTGTCAGTGGAGAGGTCTGTGCTGTGCATGGCGTTTCCCGGTCGAAGCCCATCAGGTGTATCCGCGGCAATGAAAAAAGGCGCCTGAGACCTCGCGGTCCCAGGCGCCTTTGCCTGTTCTGTGCGGCGCCCTCGGAGGCGCCCTGTCGCCCATCGCCTGCGTTGGCGGCTCGATCGCCGTTGATCGAGTGGGCGGCCCCTCAGCGGGGCTCGAGTATGACGAAGCATTTGCCGTGCCAACTCTGCCGCATGGCGCGACTGGCGGGCTGCAGCGGCCCTCCGGGGGGCCGTGCGCCGTCACCCGGCAGCGAAATGGAACCAGAATGGTGCAGCGATGGCGCATCTGCCCCGCGATGAGGCCCGCCGCCGGGCTCAGTGCCCGCCCAGATAGGCGCTGCGCACCTCGGGATTGCCGAGCAGCTCCGCCCCGGAGCCGCTGAGGCGGATCTCGCCGTTGACCAGCACGTAGCCGCGGTCGGACAGCCTGAGGGCATGGTTGGCGTTCTGCTCGACCAGAAAGATGGTCATGCCACCGGCGGCCAGCTCGCGCAGGGTCTGGAAGATCTGCCGCACCACCAGCGGCGCCAGCCCCAGGGAAGGCTCGTCGAGCAGCAGCAGGCGCGGCCGGCTCATCAGCGCGCGGGCGATGGCGAGCATCTGCTGCTCGCCGCCGGAGAGGGTCATGGCGCGCTGCTGGCGGCGCTCCTCGAGGCGCGGGAACAGCGCGTACATGCGCCGCAGATCCTCGGCGGCGTGCCGCTGGCCGACGGTGATGGTGCCCATCAGCAGGTTCTCCTCGACGCTCATGTCGGGGAACACCCGCCGCCCCTCGGGCACCTGGGCCACGCCGCTGGCGGCGACGTGATGGGCGGAGCGGAAGGTGATGTCCTCGCCGGCGAGGAGGATCTGCCCGGCGCTGGCGCGCGGCTGGCCGAAGATCGACATCAGCAGGCTCGACTTGCCGGCGCCGTTGGCGCCGATCAGGCACACCGTCTCGCCCTCCTCCACCCGCAGGCTGACCCCGCGCAGGGCCTGCACCGGGCCGTAGAACAGGTCGAGGTCGCGCAGTTCGAGCAGCGGCGCGCTCATGCCGGCTCCTCCTCGTCGGCGCCGAGGTAGGCGGCGATCACCTTCGGGTCGCTGCGGATCGCCGCCGGCGCGCCCGCGGCGATCACCTCGCCGTGGTCGAGCACCACGATGTGGTCGCAGATGCCCATCACCATGCCCATGTCGTGCTCGATCAGCAGCACGCTGAGGGCGTGCTCCTCGCGCAGGCGGCGGATGATGGCGCCGAGCGCCACGGTCTCGGCCGGGTTGAGGCCGGCGGCCGGCTCGTCCAGGCACAGCAGCTGCGGGCGGGTGCACATGGCGCGGGCGATCTCCAGGCGGCGCTGCTGGCCATAGGCCAGCTCGCCGGCCAGGCGGTTGGCGCAGTCGACCAGGTCGACCAGCTCCAGCCAGTAGAAGGCATGGGCCAGCGCCTGCTCCTCGGCGCGGCGGAACGCCGGGGTGTTCAGCACGCCGGCCAGCAGGCTGCGGTTCAGCCACAGGTGCTGGGCCACCAGCAGGTTCTCCAGCACCGACATCTCGCGGAACAGGCGGATGTTCTGGAAGGTGCGCGCCAGGCCGGCGCGGTTGACCCGGTGGGTGCCGCCGAACAGCTTGAACCACAGCCGGCTGGCGAACTGCCGCGGGCGCACGAAGTCGCCCGGGCGGAACGGCTCGCCGAGCACCTGCAGCACGTCGGTGCGGCGCCCGCGGGCGTTGAGCTGGATGCTGCCGGCAGTGGCGCGGTAGAAGCCGGTCAGGCAGTTGAACACCGTGGTCTTGCCGGCGCCGTTGGGGCCGATCAGCGCGGTGATCGAGCCGCGGCGCACGCCCAGGCTGACCTCGTGCAGCGCGCGGATGCCGCCGAACTGCATGCACAGGCGCTCGACGCGCAGGATCTCGTCGCTCATGGTGCCACCCCCGGGCGCGGTGCGAAGCCGCGCCGGCTGACGCGGATCAGCCCGCGCGGGCGCCAGATCATCATCAGCACCATGAGCATGCCGAACAGCAGCACCCGGTAGTCGGCGAAGCTGCGCAGCAGCTCCGGCGCCACGGTGAGGACGAAGGCGGCCAGCACCACGCCGAGGGTCGAGCCCATGCCGCCGAGCACGACGATGGCGAGGATCAGCGCCGACTCGAAGAAGGTGAACGAGCTGGGGTTGACGAAGCCCTGGTAGCTGGCGAAGAACACCCCGGCCAGCCCGGCGGTGGAGGCGCCGAGCATGAACGCCGAGAGCTTGACCAGCACGTGGTTGAGGCCCAGCGCGCGGCAGGCGATCTCGTCCTCGCGCAGCGCCTCCCAGGCGCGGCCGATCGGCATGCGTGTCAGCCGCGTCTTGACGTGCAGCACCAGCAGCACGGTGAGCAGCAGCACCGCGTAGATGAACACGAACTTGAGGTTGGGATCGTAGGCGATGCCGAGGAACTCGTGGACCGGCACGCCGCCCTCCTTCGCCCGCCGGCCGAACTCCAGGCCGAGGAAAGTCGGCGCCGGCACCGGCATGCCGTTGGGGCCGCCGGTGAACGACAGCCAGTTGTTCAGCACCAGGCGGATGATCTCGCCGAAGCCGAGGGTGACGATGGCCAGGTAGTCGCCGTGCATGCGCAGCACCGGGAAGCCGAGCAGCGCGCCGGCCAGCGCGGCGGTCAGCGCGGCCAGCGGCAGCACGCTCCAGAAGCCGAGGCCGAGGTACTCGTAGCCCAGCGCCAGGCCGTAGGCGCCGATGGCGTAGAAGGCCACGTAGCCGAGATCGAGCAGGCCGGCGAGGCCGACCACGATGTTCAGGCCGAGGCCGAGCAGCACGTATATCAGGCCGAGGATGACCACGGTGAGCAGGTACTTGCTGGCCAGCAGCGGGAAGATCGCCGCCGCCAGCAGCACCAGCGGGATGGCCCAGCGCAGCGCCGAGCGCTGCCCGGGCGGCAGCACCTGCACGCCGGCGCCGCCGCCGTCGAAGCGCTGCAGCCAGCGCCGGCCGCTCGCCGTGTGCAGGAACAGGCCGAGCAGCAGGCGGCCGAGCATCACCGCACCGACCAGCACGGCGAGCCGCGCCGGCTCCAGGGTGAAGCCGTAGCCGTCGAGCACCACGCCGACGATAGGGCCGAACACCACCAGGGCGATCAGCCCGGCGAGGACGCTGTCGAGCAGCACGTGACGCAGGTCGGCGCCGCTCATACCTTGGTCACCTGCGGCCGGCCGAGCAGCCCCTGCGGGCGGAAGATCAGGATCAGCACCAGCAGCGAGAAGCTGAACACGTCCTTGTAGTCTGTGTTGACCAGCCCGGAGAACTGCGCCTCGGCGACGCCGAGCAGCAGGCCGCCGAGCATGGCCCCCGGCAGCGAGCCGATGCCGCCGAGCACCGCGGCGGTGAACGCCTTGATGCCGATGACGAAGCCGGCGTAGAAGTCGAAGGTGCCGTAGTTGAGGGTGATCAGCAGGCCGGCCAGCGCGGCCATGGCCGCGCCGATGACGAACACCGCGCTGATCACCCGGTCGGTGTCGATGCCGAGGATCTGCGCCATCCGGCGGTCCTGCTGGGTGGCGCGGCACATGCGGCCCAGGCGGGTGCGCTGGATCACCCAGGTCAGCGCGGCCATGCCGGCGAAGGCGGCGACCAGGATGAACACCTTGGTGTAGCTGATCTGCAGGAAGCCCTCGCCGACGTGCAGGCGGAAGGCGCCGTCGAGCAGGGTCGGCACGCCCTGCTGGCGCGCGCCCTGGCTGAGCTGCACGTAGTTCTGCAGGATCAGCGAGATGCCGATGGCGCTGATCAGCGGCGCCAGGCGCGTGGAGTTGCGCAGCGGCCGGTAGGCGATGCGCTCGATCACCCAGCCGTAGGTGGCGGTGACCGCGACGGTGAACAGCAGGGTGGCGAAGATCAGCAGCGGGAAGGAGTGCAGGCCGAAGAAGCCGAGCAGCGCCAGGCCGATGGCCGACAGGTAGGCGCTGATCATGTACACCTCGCCGTGGGCGAAGTTGATCATGCCGATGATGCCGTAGACCATGGTGTAGCCGATGGCGATCAGCCCGTAGACCGCGCCCAGGGTCAGGCCGTTGACCAGTTGCTGCAGGAAGATGCCGTCCATGCGTGTCGCCTCAGGGGAGAACTGTGGGAGGGCGGGCCTGCAGCACCGTAGGGTGGAAAACGACCGCAGGTCTTTTCCACCACCTCACGCTTTCGGTGGAAAACCGCTGCGCGGGTTTTCCACCCTACGGATCGGAGATGCCCGCCTTTACCGGACTCGCCTCATGGCAACTGGTGGTACTTGCCCTGGTCGTCCCACTGGTAGAGCACGTAGTCGCTGACCTTGAGGTCGCCCTTGGCGTCCCACGCCTTGGGCCCCATCACCGTCGGCACGCTGTTGCTCTTCAGCCACTCGCTGGCCTTGGCCAGATCGTTGGAGCCGACCGCGTTGAAGGCCGCCGCCATGGCCTGCAGCGAGGCGTAGGCGTACAGGGTGTAGCCCTCCGGCTCGTAGCCGCCGGCACGCAGCTTCTCGATCACCGCCTGGCCGTCGGCGATCTTGCGCGGGTCGGCGCCGAAGGTCATGTAGGCGCCCTTGACGTACTGCGGGCCGCCGGCGGTGGTGACCATCTCGTCGGTGACCACGCCGTCGCCGGAGACGAAGTGGGCGGTCAGGCCCTGCTCGCGCATCTGCCGCAGCAGCGGACCGGCCTCCGGGTGCAGGCCGCCGAAGTAGACCACGTCGACCTCGGCAGCGCGCAGCTTGGTGACCAGCGCATTGAAGTCCTTCTCGCCGCGGGTCAGCCCCTCGTAGAGCACCTCGCTGACGCCGCGCTCCTTGAGCCGCGCGCGGGTGGCGTCGGCGATGCCCTGGCCGTAGGTGTCCTTGTCGTGGATCAGCGCCACCCGCTTGCCCTTGAGGGTGTCGATGATGAAGTCGGCGGCGACCTGGCCCTGCTGGTCGTCGCGCCCGCACATGCGGAACATGCCGGTCAGGCCGCGCTCGGTGACCTGCGGGTTGGTCGAGCCGGGGGTGATGGTGAGGATGCCGGCCTCGTCGTACACCACCGAGGCGGGGATGGTCGACGACGAGCAGAAGTGGCCGATCACCCCGGCGACCTGCTCCTGGTCGACCAGGCGGTTGGCCACCGCCACCGCCTGCTTCGGCTCGCAGGCGTCGTCGCCCTTGACCAGCTTGATCGGCTCGCCGTTGATGCCGCCGGCGGCATTGATGTCGGCCGCCGCCTGGGTCGCCCCGCGCCAGTACTGCTCGCCGATGGCCGCGCTGGGGCCGGTGTGCGGCCCGGCCACGCCGATCAGCACGTCGGCGTGGACCTGCGAAGACAGGCCCAGCGCGGCGCCTACCGCGAGGGCGAGAAAGCCTTTTCCTGCAATCTTCTGCATCATGGACGGGAACTCCTGGAAGGGGGATGTTCGCGGCTGCGCACGCCATTGCCCGAATGCCCGGAGCCAGTCCTGCCCCGGGATAATCGGCATAACACACACCACTTCATTTCTTTTTAGACTATGGCGCGCGCTTCACAAGTCATCCCGCGCCGTCCGCCTGCGCGCCAAGCACCAGCCACCCCGCCCTGCCACCTGCCCCGCACCGAAAACACTGCACCCGCTGGCAGCTGCCGCAGGATCGGGAGTCCGCAAACGAGAAGCCCCCGCCATCTGGCGGGGGCTTCTGGGTCATGCCCGGCTTACGCCAGGCTCTTGCTCACCACCTCGTAGACGTCGCTGGACAGCTCGCCGCTGGCGAGGATGCGCTCCAGCTCGCCGCGCATCAGCGCCTGGCGGGCGCTGTCGAACTTGCGCCAGCGGGTCAGCGGGGTCAGCTGGCGGGAGGCGATCTGCGGGTTGAGCGCGTTGAGGGCGATCACCTGGTCGGCCAGGAAGCGGTAGCCGGCGCCGTCGGCGCGGTGGAAGTTGACGTGGTTCTGGTTGGCGAAGGCGCCGATCAGCGCGCGCACCTTGTTGGGGTTCTTCAGGGTGAAGGCGTGGTGGTGCATCAGCGCCTGCACGCGCTCGAGGCCGCCGGGCAACGGGCTTGCCGCCTGCACGGCGAACCACTGGTCCATGACCAGCGCGTCGTCCTTGAAGTAGTCGGCGAACTTGGCCAGCGCCTGGGCCTTCTCGGCGTCGAACGGCGAGTTGACCAGCACGGCCAGCGCGGCGAGGCGCTCGGTCATGTTGTCGGCGTGTTCGAACTGCTCCTCGCAGGCGTCGACCACCTCGTCGTCCTCGGCCAGCATCAGATAGGACAGGGCGATGTTCTGCAGGCTGCGCCGGGCGATCTGCGCCGCGTCGGCGGCGTAGGCGGTGCTGCGCGAGGCCTCGCGGCAGGCCTGGTAGCGGCTCCACAGCAGGTCGAACAGCTCGCGGGAGATTTGCTTGCGGGCGAACTCGCGGGCGATGTGGATGGCGTCGACGTCGGCCACCTCGCTGAGCTCGGCCAGATAGGCCTCGGCCGGCAGGGAGAGCATCTCGGCGACCATCGCGGCATCCAGGCCCTCGTCGGCCAGCACCGTGCGCAGCGCCTCGACCAGGCGGGCATCGAGGTGCAGGGGCTCGCTGCGCTGCTGCTGGCCGACCAGCTCCTGCAGCACCTGCACGGCGAGCTGCTGGCCGGCCTCCCAGCGGTTGAAGCCGTCGGAGTCGTGCTGCATGAGGAACATCAGCTGGTCGCGGCCGTAGGGATAGTGCAGCTTCACCGGCGCGCTGAAGCCGCGCAGCAGCGAGGGCAGCGGCTGGGTCGGCACGTCGACGAAGGTGAAGCTCTGCTCGGCCGCGGTCACCGCCAGCACGCGCGAGGTACCGGTCGCCTCGGCCTCGCCGGAGAGGCGCAGCGCCAGCTCCTGGCCGTGGGCGTCGAGCAGGCCCATGGCCACCGGGATGACGAAGGGCTGCTTGTGCTCCTGGCCGGGGGTGGCCGGGCAGCTCTGGCGGAAGGTCAGGGTGTAGGTCTTGGCATGGGCGTCGTAGCAGTCCTCCACGCTCAGGCGCGGGGTGCCGGACTGGGTGTACCAGCGCTTGAACTGGCCGAGATCCTGGCCGCTGGCGTCCTCCATGGCCTTGACGAAGTCGTCGCAGGTCACCGCCTGGCCGTCGTGGCGGGCGAAGTACAGGTCGCTGCCCTTGCGGAAGGCCTCGGCGCCGAGCAGGGTGTGGATCATGCGCAGCACTTCCGCGCCCTTCTCGTAGATGGTCAGGGTGTAGAAGTTGGAGATTTCCATGTAGGCGTCCGGGCGCACCGGGTGGGCCATGGGGCCGGCGTCCTCGGCGAACTGCTGGGTGCGCAGGAAGGCGACGTCCTCGATGCGCTTGACCGTGCGCGAGTTCATGTCGGCCGAGAACTCGGCGTCGCGGAACACGGTGAAGCCTTCCTTGAGCGACAGCTGGAACCAGTCGCGGCAGGTGACGCGGTTGCCCGACCAGTTGTGGAAGTACTCGTGGGCGACCACCGCCTCGACGCGCTGGTGGGCGGCGTCGGTGGCGGTTTCCGGGTGGGCCAGCACGCAGCTGGAGTTGAAGATGTTGAGGCCCTTGTTCTCCATGGCGCCCATGTTGAAGTCGTTGACCGCGACGATCATGAAGATGTCCAGGTCGTACTCGCGGCCGTACACCTCCTCGTCCCACTTCATCGACTTCTTCAGGCTGTCCATGGCGTGCTGCAGCTTGCCGATGTTCTCCGGTTCGACGTAGATGCGCAGGGCGACGTCGCGACCGCTCAGGGTCCTGAAGCTGTCCTCGATGCACCACAGGTCGCCCGCCACCAGGGCGAACAGGTAGGCGGGCTTCTTGAACGGGTCCTGCCAGGTGGCCCAGTGGCGGCCGTCCTCTTCCTGGCCGCTGGCGATCGGGTTGCCGTTGGACAGCAGGATCGGATAGGCCTGCTTGTCGGCGCTGAGCGTGGTGGTGAATTTGCTCATCACGTCCGGGCGGTCGAGGTAGAAGGTGATCTTGCGGAACCCCTCGGCCTCGCACTGGGTGCAGAACATGCCGCTCGACTTGTACAGCCCTTCCAGCGCAGTGTTGCTCTCGGGGTGGATGCGCACGCTGCTGTCGATGACGAACTGCGCCTGGGTCGGCTGCAGGGTCAGGTGGCTGTCGCTCAGGTGGTAGTCGCCCTTGGCCAGCGGCACGTCGTCCATGGCCAGGGCCAGCAGCTCGAGCTGCTGGCCGTCCAGCACCAGCTTCGGCAGGCCCTCGCCGGCCTCGGGGTTGCGACGCATGACCAGTTGCGCATGGACCAGGGTGTGGTCCTCGAACAGCTCGAAGGTCAGGTGGGTCTCGTCGATCAGGTAGTCGGGAGCCTTGTAGTCCTTGAGGTAGACGGTCTTCGGTTGTTCGCTGCGCATGGCTGGCTTCCTTAGGGTTGCTGCACGGCCATCTGGTAGGCCGTGTACTTGCGAATGTTGATCACGCCGGTATCGAAGATCAGGTACTGGCCCTTGATGCCCTGCAGTGTGCCCTCGACCACCGGGTTCTTGTCCAGATCGAAGCTGGCGATCTTCGCCGGGTAGGCCGCGACCGGATAGCGCATCTCGACCACCGAGGCCTCCGCCAGCGGCTGGATCGCCTGCAGGCCGAAGCGCTGCTGCAGGGCTTCGAGGCCCTCGCGGCAGGTATCGAACAGCTGCTCGCGCACCGCCGGCAGGTCGACCGGCTCGGCGTCGCCCTTGAGCAGCGCGCGCCAGTTGGTGCGGTCGGCGACCTGGCTGCGCAGCAGGTCCTCGACCAGCCCGGACTGCTGGCGGGTGGCCACGCGCAGGATCGGCAGCGCCTGGCTGGCGCCCTGGTCGAGCCAGCGGGTCGGCAGCTGGGTGGCGCGGGTGATGCCGACCTTCACCCCGGAGGAGTTGGCCAGGTAGACCACGTGGTCGGTCATGCAGAACTGCTCGCCCCAGCTCGGCTCGCGGCAGGTGCCGGCCTCGTAGTGGCACTTCTCCGGGCTCATGATGCAGCTGTCGCACTGGGCGAGCCTGGTCATGCACGGATAGCAGTAGCCCTGGGCGTAGCTCTTCTTGGTGCGCCGCCCGCAGTGGCTGCAGTGGATGGCGCCGAGGTACTCCAGGCGCAGGCGCTGGCCGATCAGCGGGTTGAGCGGCAGCTCACGGTCGTCCAGGCGCAGGGCGTACTGCACCGGGGCGTCCAGGCGCACCGCCATCTTGGTCAGCGCGCCGCGTGCGATCTCGGCCATCAGTGCAGGGTGTCCGAGCTCTTGAACAGGATGTTCGGCACCTCGAAGGACTTCGACTTGCACTCCTGCGGGCCCATGTAGCCGGTGCGCTCCTCCTCGGGCAGGTTCTTGATCTCCCAGGCGATCATCGCCTGCAGGCTGAGCTCCTTCTGCTCCTGGGTGAGCTTGCGGCCGTCCGGCCACTTGCCGATCTCCACGGCGAGCTTGAGGCTCTGGTAGATCTCGGGGGTGATGTTCTCGATCATTTCGGCGAAGGACGTCATGGGTAGCCTCCAGGGAAAAAGAAGTGATTCTAGCGGGGCCGGATGGCCGTAGGGTGGAAAACGACCGCAGGTCCTTTCCACCGTCCTGCGCGGCACACCGATGGACAGGGCGGCGCCGTTGTCCACCCTGCGGGTATCTCGTTCAGCGCCGGCGGCGCGCCAGCAGACCGCCGAGCACACCGGTGGCGCAGCCGATCAGCAGGCCACCGACGTGGGCAGCGTTGGCGATCTCGCCGAGGCCGAGGGCGCCGATCAGACCGGACAGGCAGACCAGCAGCCACACCAGCATCATGCCGACCACGCCGGGCGGCAGGCGGTAGTGCGGATTGGGCGCCAGGCGCTGGAACAGCCAGCAGTGGCCGAGCAGGCCGTAGAGCACGCCGGACAGGCCGCCGAAGATGGCCGGGCCGCCGAACACGAACTGCGCGACGTTGGACACCAGGCTGTAGAGCAGGACCAGCGCCAGCAGCAGCAGGCTGCCCTGGCGCCACTCGACGCGCCGGCCCAGCTCCCACAGCCACAGGCTGTTCATCGCCAGGTGCAGCACGCCGAAGTGCACCAGCATCGGACTGACCAGCCGCCACCACTGGCCGGCGGCGAGGCTGTCGCCCAGCGGCAGGAACCAGGCGTAGTCGCCGTCGATGCGGAAATCGCTGAAGGTCAGCCAGCTGACCAGTCGCAGGTTGTCGCCGAACCAGGTGGCCAGGGCGACGGCGAAGGTCAGCAGCAGGATCAGGCTGGTGACCGGCAGGCCGCGCAGGCGCGCCAGCCACTGGCCGCTGGCGGCCGGGCGCGGCGCGGCCGGCGCTTCGCCGTAGGGGGCGCCGCCGGGATAGCGGGCATAGAGTTCGCGCACCTGCTCGGCCAATGCCTCGTCCGGCACCCAGAGCACCTGCTCGCCAGACTCCTCGCTGACCCGGTGCGGCACGCCGAGGCGCTGCAGCAGGGTGACGAAGGCCGCCAGGTCGTCGCCCAGCGGCCGGCGCAGGGCCGCCACCGGACTCATGCGTCGGCCTCCAGGCGCTTGACCTCGACCCAGAAGAACTTGTTGGGGTCCAGGCGGGTTTCCTGGTCGAGGCGGTAGGCCACCAGCTTGCCGCGGCGCACCGCGCTGTAGTCGAGGCAGGCCAGGTTGGGGCGCAGCGGCGCCGGGGTGCCGTTGCACCAGTAGTGGCCGACGAACAGCATCGGCTCGTCCTCGCCGTAGCGCAGCAGCGCGGCCTTCTGCGCGTTGGTCAGCGGCAGGTTGGCCACCTCGTCGGGCAGCGCGTCGGGCTGGAAGACGATGTCGCCGTAGGTCTGCGGATCGTCCTCCCAGAACTTGGTGCGGAACACCGAGCGGGTGAAGCCGTCGCTGCTGGTCAGGGTCAGGCCCTGGGGCAGCGGCATGTCGATGCCGCGCAGCAGGCGCTGGAAGCAGTGGGCGGCGAAGCTGTGCGGATCGCCGCCCTCCTGGATGAAGGCGCGGTCGATGCGCCCGTCCGGGAAGCGTTCGCGCAGGCGCGCGATCAGCCCGGCATCCCAGCAGGCGTGCACCAGGCGGAAGCGCCCGGCGTCGAGGAACATCGGCAGCTCGTACATCCAGGCGAGGAAGTCGTGCCAGTCGCCCGGATGGTCCTCGAACTGCGCCAGGGTCTCGCGGATGAGCCGCTCGTGGCGCGGGACGTGCTCGCGGGCGAAGGTCCGCCCGCTGCCGGGCAGCGCCGGGGTGGTCCAGCCCAGCGCGTACCACTCGTGGTTGCCCAGCAGGCACAGCGCCTGGCCGGCGGCCACCATGTCGTGGACCAGGTGCATGGCCTCGCGGATGTGCGGGCCGCGGTCGAGGATGTCGCCGAGGAACAGCACCATGCGCTGCGGGTGGCGCCAGACGCCGCCCTGGCGGCGGTAGCCGAGGCCGGCCAGCAGGCGTTCGAGGGCTCGCGCGCAGCCATGCACGTCACCGATCAGGTCGTAGCTGCGCGCCGGGTCGAGCAGCACTAGTCATGCCCTCCGAGCCGGCTGCCCCAGCCCAGCTTGGTCCGGCAGACCTCGTAGTAGTTGTGCTCCAGCGGATGGATCAGCTGCAGTTTCTGCGCCTTCTTGCGGATGGTCAGGGTGTCGCCGGGGGCGCAGGTGAAGTGGTTCTGGCCGTCGCAGGACACCAGCGGGTAGATCTGCATGTCCGAGGCGATCACCACCTTCAGCTCGCTGTTGCCGTCGACCACGATCGGCCGGCTGGACAGCGTATGCGGGTACATCGGCACGATGACGATGGCGTCCAGCTTGGGGTGCATGATCGGCCCGCCGGCCGACAGCGCGTAGGCGGTGGAGCCGGTGGGGGTGGAGACGATCAGGCCGTCGGCCTTCTGGCTGCAGACGAACTGGCCGTCGATGTACATCTCGAACTCGATCATCCGCGTCGACTTGCCGGGGTGCAGCACCACGTCGTTGAGCGCATCGCTCTGGCCGATCGACTCCAGGCCGCGGCGCACGTGGGCCTCGAGCAGGAAGCGGCTCTCCAGCAGGTAGCGCCCGGCGAGCACCTCGCTGACCCGGACCTCCAGCTCGTCGGGACGGATGTCGGTGAGAAAGCCCAGGCTGCCGCGGTTGATGCCCAGCACCGGGGTGCCGTGACGGGCCATGGCGCGGGCGGCGCCGAGCAGGCTGCCGTCGCCGCCGACCACGATGACCAGGTCGCAGATCTCGCCCATCAGCTTGCGCGTGCAGGTCTGCATGCCATGGCCGGGCAACATCTCGGCGATGCTCTCCTCGAGAATCACGTGCAGGTTGCGCTCGCCGAGGAAACGTTTCAGGCGACGAATGGTGTCGAGCACCTGCGAGCTGCCCAGGCGCCCGATGATGCCGATGTTGCGGAACTGCTCCATGAGATCCTGCCGGCTGCTGTCTGCGGAAGGCCCGATTATGGAGGATGCGCCGGGCGCCGGGCAAACCGCGACAGGCCCGAGCGCCAGCGGCTATGCTCGCCGGCATGAGCCCGTTCGCCGATCTTCTGCCCCTGCTCCCCGAGCTGCGCCAGCCAGCCGTGCGCGACCTGGCCTGGACCCTGCTCAGCCCGCCGCTGCTCGAGGCGGTGGACGGCTTTCGCCCGCGCCATCCGCTGCGCGCCAGCGGCTGGGCGGCGCATCCCCACGTGCTCGAGCTGTGGCTGCGCGCGCTCGACCGCCAGCCGCAGGCCCTGCTCGCGCAACTGGCGGCGGCGCGCGGCAACCGCCTGGGGCGCTACTACGAGCAGCTCTGGCAGTACGCGCTCGACCAGGCGCCGGGCATCCGCCTGCTGGCGGCCAACCTGGTGATCCGCGAGCGCGGCCACACCCTCGGCGAACTGGACCTGCTGCTGGACGACGACGAGGGCCTGCAGCACATCGAGCTGGCGGTGAAGTTCTACCTCGGCCCGGCCCGGGCGGATGGCGGCGACGCCGCGGCCTGGCTCGGCCCGGGGCGTCTCGATCGCCTCGACCTCAAGCTGGAGCACCTGCGCCAGCACCAGCTGTGCCTCAGCGAGCTGCCGGCGGCCCGGGCGCAGCTGCAGGCGCTGAGCCGCAAGCCGGTACAGGCCAGCCCCTGGCTGGGCGGCTACCTGTTCTATCCCTGGCGCATCCCCTGCAGCCCGCCGCGCGGCGCTGCGGCGCAGCACCTGCGGGGAAGCTGGGTGCGCCGGCATGACTGGCCGGCCTGGCAGGCGGCGCACCCGGGCGGCTGGCAGCCGCTGCCGCGCATGGCCTGGCTGGCGCCGGCGGAGTGCACGGCGGACGAATGCTGGGACGAGCCGCGCCTGAGCGCCTGGCTGGCCGAGCTGCCGGCCGACGCCGCGCCGCGTATGCTGGTCCGGCTGCAGCCCGCCGATGGTGGGCGCTGGCAGGAGCAGGCGCGGATCTTCCTGGTTGACGACTACTGGCCGCAGGCGGCCGGCAGCGGCGCTCAGGACTGAGCGGCCAGCTCGTGCAGGCGGGCGTCGAGGGCCCGGCGTCCCTGCAGGCCGCCGCTGTGCACGGCGACGACGCGGCTGCCGCGGGCGATCGCGCCCTGCGCGACCGCCTCCTGCAGCGCCAGCAGCAGCTTGCCGGTGTACAGCGGCTCGAGCGGCACGCCGGTCTCGGCCTCGAACGCCAGGATGAAGCGCGCCAGCTCGGCATCGAGGCGGGCGAAACCACCGCGGCTGGCGTCCACCAGCCGGTAGCCCTGCCCCGCCGCTCGGCCGGCCTCGCCCAGCAGGCGCGCCACCGCTTCGGGAACGCCATGGTCGGCCGGCAGCGCCAGGCAGCCGATCAGCGGGTGCCGGCCAGCCTCGCCGAGCACCAGCCCGGCCAGGGTGGTGCCGCTGCCGGCGGCGGCCCACAGCTCGTGGTAGTCGTCCCAGCCCAGCGCGGCCAGGCCATCGGCGATCATCTCCACCAGGCCGGCGCAGGACTGCGCCGCGGCCAGGCTCAGGCCGCCCTCGGCCACCGCCAGGAAAGCGGGATAGCGCTCCCGCCAGGGCTCCCAGAACCCCGGGCTATGGCGTTCGCGGTAACCGCCATAGCCCAGCCAGTGCAGCTGCATGCCGAAGCCCTGCAGGTCACGGACGGTCGGGGTGTCCTGGGCATGCCCGCGCAGCAGGCCGACGGTGGCGAAGCCGAAACGCGCCCCGGCGGCCGCCAGGGCATGCAGGTGGTTGGAGTGGGCGCCACCGAGGCTGATCAGCCCCGGCGCGCCCAGGCGGCGGGCCTCGGCGAGGTGCGGGGCGAGCTTGTACCACTTGTTGCCGCTGATCAGCGGATCGATCCGGTCCAGGCGCAGCAGCGCCAGCTCCACGCCGGCGCGCGCCAGCCAGCTGCAGCGCACCGCCTGCAGGGAGGGCCGTGGCGGCCAGTCACGATGCGCCATCAGTCGCCATGGGTGCGCGAGCGAACCCTCACGCCATGACGGGCACAGCAGTCCGACTCGCCGGCGACGAACCGACTGGGCGTCTCGACGCGGTCGATCGGCATGCCGCAACGACTGCCCCCAGGCAGCTCGGCAGTGCAGGCCGGCTGCTGGTAGTGCTCGAGCCACTGGCGGTACTGCGCCTCGCTGACGAAGCACTTGGCGGCGACATAGGCCAGGGGATTGCCCTGATAGGCGGCCAGGTCCTGCAGCGGCAGGGTCAGGTGGCCGGCGCCCGGGTGGTAGGCGACGAACACCACGCCCAGCGCAGCCAGGCGCTCCAGCGTCTGCTCGCCGCCCTCGCCGGCCAGGCGGTCGCGCTCCTCGGTGAGGCGCGCCAGCTCGCTGCGCAGACGCGCCGACTCCGCGGCCTGGGCGGCCAGTCGGGCATCCTGGCGCGCCAGGCGCTCCTGATACTCGAGCACCGCCGCACCGATGCGCGCCGCGGCCTCCTGCTCGAACTGGGCTCGCAGCGTCTCGAGATCGCTGCGCCCGCTCCGTGCCAGCGTGGTGAGCTGGCGCTCCATGTCCTGCCGCACCTGCTGGAAGCTGGCGGCCTGGGCAGTCAGGCGCTCCTTGAGCGCCTCGTTGCGCTGAGCCTGCTCGCCCAGCGCCTGCCTGAGCTCGAGCAGGCGCTGCTGCAGGGCCTGCTCGCGCTGCTCCGCCTGCAGGCGCAGCCGGGCGCGCTCCTCCTCGTGCTGCTGGGACAGGCTGACGATGCGCAGGCGCTGCTGACGCAGCAGCTGGGCCGCCTTGAGACGCTGCTCGCGCTCGAGCTGCTCGGCCTTGCGGGCAGCCTCGAGGGCGCGCGCCTGTTCCTCCGCGTCAGGGACGAACCACTTGTGCTCCGGCGCCATGTGCAGCTTTTCCGGCTCCACTGCGGCCGCCGAATCGTCCTCGACCAGCACGCCGAGATTGTTGCGCTTGGCGGCGTCGCGGATCAGCAGCAGATCGTTCTGCGTCGGTGACAGACCGGGATCCCACAGGTGCATCTGGTGCCAGGACACCGGGCACTGGCTGCGACAGGCCAGGCGAATCGGCCCGGCCCCCAGGTCGGGCCCGCTGCCGGTACGGTCGGCCAGATGGCGCAGGGGAATGTTCCAGCCACGGTCGGCCTCGCCGTGGTCGCCAAAGTCGATGTAGAAGCACACCACCGCCTTGACCAACAGTCGCGGGTTGATCAGCACGAAGGCTGCCCGCATCTGCTGATCGGCAAACGCCGGCAGGTTGACCACGCCATCGAGCAGGGCTTCGAATTCCGGGTAGAGCATTTCCTTGCAGACGCCGCGTTCATTGAAGAACATCACGGCCTCTACGATCTGCGGCTTTTTCTGCAAGCTCATCGAGCTCCCTCGCACACGCATCCACGTCCAGCGTCCTGCCGGACCGAGATCATTTATCAGCATCTGGCGCATGTACACTGCATGACGCCTGCATCAGCGGCCAAAGTCTAGGAGAAAGCCCCCCCCCGCAATGTGAAGGGGTTGGCAGGCCATCGGACCGCCGACAGCCGGTAGGCGAAGCAGCGGCCAAACTGTGACCTGGTAGCCGGGCCGTCTGGCCGGCGGTTAAGCGCGGACCCGCCAGCTCTCGTCGACCGGGGTCGCGAGCCTGGAGGCTGGTGCGTGGGATTGGGTGAGGCGATCACCGATCGCCGGCCCGGCACCCTGCGGCACCAGGCAACGCCGGCTCGAAACCGGCAACCCCGGGCGATCCCGGGAGTGTCGCCGCGACGGACGACGGCAGCCCTTACAGTTCGGTGGCGTCGTCCGCCGGTTCCGGCACATCCCGCTCGGCTGCCTGCAGCTCCAGCAGTTCTTCCTGATAATCGTCCATAACGGTCTCTCTTCTTGTCTGACTTCATGTGGTCCAACCTCTGACCACAAGTATCAGCCTAAAGATCCCGAATGACGAAAGCATGAATGTTGCAGAAAGTGAAAAGCCCCTCGAGATTGCTCTCGAGGGGCTTTCGATATGGCGCAGTGGACGGGACTCGAACCCGCGACCCCCGGCGTGACAGGCCGGTATTCTAACCGACTGAACTACCACTGCGCGTCGGCTGGACTTGCGTCCGGTACAACTTGGTGAAGCGTCTGAGCGAAGAGCCATCTGGCTTCTGCGATCTCGAACCCGCTGCAAAGGCGAATCCGGAAATAATGGCGCAGTGGACGGGACTCGAACCCGCGACCCCCGGCGTGACAGGCCGGTATTCTAACCGACTGAACTACCACTGCGCGTCGGCCGGACTTGCGTCCGAATACTTCATTGCGTGACAAGGTTTGGTGGCTGATGACGGGATCGAACCGCCGACCCCCTGCGTGTGATGCAGGTGCTCTCCCAGCTGAGCTAATCAGCCATTTGCCTTGCGACGGGGGCGAACTTTACGCAGGTAGCGGAGCTAAGTCAACAGCCCACAAGGATTTTTTTCGTTTTTCGGTTTCCCAGCGCCCTTCACGCCGGGTAGATCATGCGCCGGGTCATGCCGCCGTCGACGACGAACTCCTGGCCGGTGACGAAGCCCGCCTCGGGCGACAGCAGCCAGGCCACCAGCGCCGCCACATCCTCCACCGTGCCGACGCGGCCGGCCGGATGCTGGGCATGGTCGGCCGCGCTCAGCGGAGCGGCGCGCTGCGCCGAGGGATCACGGGCGTCGATCCAGCCCGGGCTGACCACGTTGACGCGGATCTCCGGGCCGAGGCTGACCGCCAGCGCGTGGGTCAGCGCCAGCAGGCCGCCCTTGCTCGCCGCGTAGGCCTCGCTGTCCGGCTCGGACTGGTGGGCGCGGGTCGAGGCGATGTTGACGATCGCCCCGCCGCTGGCGCGCAGGTAGGGCACGCAGGCCCTGGCCAGCAGCAAGGCGCCGCTCAGGTTGACCGCCAGCACGCGATTCCAGTGTGCCAGCGACAGGCTCTCCAGCGGCGGATTGTGCGCCTCGGCCAGCGCCGCGTTGCAGACCAGCGCATCGAGGCGGCCGAACTGACCGATCAGCTCGGCGACGCCGAGCGCCACCTGCTGCTCGTCGGCGACGTCCATGCGCACGAACCAGGCCTGCTCGCCCAGTGCACGGGCCACCTGGGCACCGCGCGCGCGGTCGACGTCGGCGAGCACCACCTGCCAGCCCTCGGCGATCAGCCAGGCGGCGCAGCCCAGGCCGATGCCGCGGGCGGCTCCGGTGACCAGCGCCACCGGACGCATTCCTTCCGCCCGCCGCTCCATCACAGCGCCGCCAGACCGCGGGCCAGGTCGGCCTTGATGTCCTCGAGGTCTTCCAGGCCCACCGCGACGCGGATCAGGCTGTCGCCGATCCCCGCCGCCGCGCGCGCCTCGGGGCTCAGGCGGCCGTGGGAAGTGCTGGCCGGATGGGCGATGGTGGTCTTGGTGTCGCCGAGGTTGGTGGTGATCGAGATCATCCGCGTGGCGTCGATGACCTTCCAGGCCGCCGCCTTGTCACCCCTGACCTCGAAGCTGACCACCGCACCGAAGCCGCTCTGCTGGCGCCTGGCCAGCTCGTGCTGCGGATGACTGGGCAGACCGGCGTAATAGACCCGCGCCACCTGGGGCTGCTGCTCCAGCCACTCGGCCAGCGCCTGCGCGCTGGCGCAATGGGCCAGCATGCGCACCTTGAGAGTTTCCAGGCCCTTGAGGAACAGCCAGGCGTTGAACGGGCTGAGGGTCGGCCCCGCGGTGCGCAGGAAGCCGACCACCTCCTGCATGTGCCTGGCGCTGCCGGCCACCACGCCGCCCAGGCAGCGGCCCTGGCCGTCGATGTACTTGGTGGCCGAGTGGATGACGATGTCGGCGCCGAGGGCCAGCGGCTTCTGCAGCACCGGGGTGCAGAAACAGTTGTCCACCGCCAGCAGGGCACCCTTGCGATGGGCGATCTCGGCCAGGGCGGCGATGTCGACCAGCTCGGCCAGCGGGTTGGACGGCGACTCGACGATGAACAGCCTGGTGTTGGGTTTGCAGGCGGCGGCCCAGGCGTCCAGGTCGGCCAGCGGCGGGTAGTCCACCTCGACGCCGAAGCGCTTGAAGTACTTGTCGAACAGGCTGATGGTCGAGCCGAACACGCTGCGCGATACCAGCACATGGTCGCCGGCGCTGCACAGGCTCATCACCAGGGCGAGGATCGCGCCCATCCCGGAAGCGGCGGCGACCGCCTGCTCGGCACCTTCCAGGGCGGCGATGCGCTCCTCGAAGGTACGCACGGTGGGGTTGGTGTAGCGGGAGTAGACGTTGCCGGGCTGCTCGCCGGCGAAGCGCGCGGCGGCGTCGGCGGCGCTGCGGAACACGTAGCTGGAGGTCATGAACAGGGCTTCGCCGTGCTCACCCTCGGGACTGCGATGCTGGCCGGCGCGCACCGCCAGGGTATCGAAGCCGGCGCCCTCCAGATCGCTGTCCAGCCTTCCGGCCTGCCATTCTTGCATCATTGAACCTTCTCCTCGGCGCGGCAGGAAGGCTCTCGGAATGGCCGGCACTGCCGCCGGTTGTGCGGGTGGCGGCGCCCGGTGGGGCGCCGCCCGGGGGCTTCAGTTGTTGTGCAGGTCGATGATCGCGCCCGGCGCGCCGCCCTTGGCCTTGGCCAGGTCGTTGCGCGCCTGCTCGATACGATCCAGGTAGGCCTCGTTGACGTCGCCGGTGACGTACTGGCCGTCGAACACTGCGCTGTCGAACTGCTCGATCTTGATCTTGCCGCCGCCGACCGCTTCCTTGAGATCGTCGAGATCCTGGTAGACCAGCCAGTCGGTACCGATCAGCTCGGCCACTTCCTCGGTCGTGCGGCCGTGGGCGATCAGTTCGTGGGCGCTCGGCATGTCGATGCCGTAGACGTTGGGGTAGCGCACCGCCGGCGCCGCCGAACAGAAGTACACGTTCTTCGCGCCGGCATCGCGGGCCATCTGGATGATCTGCTTGCAGGTGGTGCCGCGAACGATGGAGTCGTCGACCAGCATCACGTTCTTGCCACGGAACTCCAGGTCGATGGCGTTGAGCTTCTGACGCACCGACTTCTTGCGCGCCGCCTGGCCGGGCATGATGAAGGTACGGCCGATGTAGCGGTTCTTGACGAAGCCCTCGCGGAACTTCACGCCCAGCCTGTTGGCCAGCTCCAGCGCGGAAGTGCGGCTGGTGTCGGGAATCGGGATGATCACGTCGATGTCGTGGTCGGGGCGCTCGCGCAGGATCTTCTCGGCCAGCTTCTCGCCCATGCGCAGGCGCGCCTTGTACACCGACACGCCATCCATGATCGAGTCGGGACGGGCCAGGTAGACGTACTCGAACAGGCACGGCGAGAGCTGCGGGTTCGCCGCGCACTGGCGGGTCTGCAGCTGGCCCTCGGGAGTGATGTACACCGCCTCGCCCGGCGCCAGGTCGCGGATCAGGGTGAAACCGAGCACGTCGAGGGCGACGCTCTCGGAGGCGATCATGTACTCGACGCCCTCGTCGGTGTGACGCTGGCCGAACACCACCGGGCGGATGCCGTGGGGATCGCGGAAGCCGACGATGCCGTAGCCGGTGATCATCGCCACCACGCCGTAGCCACCGCGGCAGCGCTGGTGCACCCCGGCCACCGCGGCGAAGATGTCGTCGGCGGTGGGCTGCAGCTTGTTGCGCACGGCCAGCTCGTGGGCGAACACGTTGAGCAGCACTTCCGAGTCGGAATTGGTGTTGATGTGGCGCAGGTCGGACTCGTAGATCTCGCGCGACAGCTGGTCGACGTTGGTCAGGTTGCCGTTGTGCGCCAGGGTGATGCCGTAGGGCGAGTTGACGTAGAACGGCTGCGCCTCGGCCGAGCTGGAGCTGCCGGCGGTCGGGTAGCGCACGTGGCCGATGCCGATGTTGCCGATCAGGCGCTGCATGTGCCGGGTGTGGAACACGTCGCGCACCAGACCGTTGTCCTTGCGCAGGAACAGGCGACCGTCATGGCTGGTCACGATGCCGGCAGCGTCCTGGCCGCGGTGCTGAAGAACCGTAAGGGCGTCGTAGAGCGCCTGATTGACGTTCGACTTACCCACAATACCAACGATGCCACACATGTGACGCAACCCCTACAAAGTCAGGCTAGAGCGGAAAGGCCGCGCGACCGGGAAGGCCGACGGCGGAAGACGACTGCTGGAAGAGCCCGAGCACCAGATCCTTCGACCAGTCGGCAATCATCAGAAATTCGGGCAGCAGCGCCGACTGCTGCCACCAGGGATCCTGCTGCACCGGCGCCAGGCTGAGCAGGCCCACCACGATCACCACCAGCAGCACGCCACGGGCCACGCCGAAGACCATGCCGAGCAGGCGGTCGGTGCCGGTCAGGCCGGTGGCCTGCACCAGCAGGCCGAACAGGTGGGTGACCAGCGCGCCGATCATCAGGGTGACCACGAAGAGGATCGCGCCGGCGGCGATCACCCGTGCCGACGGCAGCTCGATGTAGGGGGCAAGGTGCCCGGCCAGGGCGCCACCGTACAGCCAGGCCACCACACTGGCACCCAGCCAGCCGAACAGCGAAAGGGCCTCGCGAACGAATCCGCGGGTCAGGCTGATCAGCCCGGAAATGGCGATCAGCGCGATGATGGACCAGTCGACCCAGGTGAATGACACAATGCTGCTCACTGGCGAAATGCGGAAAATAGAGCGGCAATTCTAACAGAGCGCAGGCCGGCGAGTCAGCCGCGATTGCGTTCAGCGCCGTTCGGGCTGGAAGCGCACCACGATCGGACTCAGGCGGTGCTGACGGGCGATCTGCTCGCGCATCCGCTCGGCATCCCCGCGCTCGAGCAGCGGACCGACGAATACCCGGTTCATCCCGTCCGCCGAGCGGATGTAGGCATCGAGCCCCTGACTGCGCAGCTTCTGCTGCAGCTCCTCCGCGCCGGCACGGCTGGACAGGCTGGCCAGCTGCACCGCCCAGCTGACCGGCACGCCGTCGGCATCGAGGCGGGCGGGCGGTGGGGATGACTCAGCGACAGGTGCAGGTGCAGGAGTCTGCGCCACGGGTGGTGCCGGGACGGCGTCCCCGACAGGCGGAGCGGCAGGCGCCACGGCCGCCTCATCCGCCAGGGGCGCGACGACCTGTGGCTCCGGCACGACGACCGGCTCCGGCGTCGCCGTCATCGCCGACGGCATTTCCGGCATCGGCGGCGCCTCGACACGCACGCGGCGCTGCTCGTCCTCACGGTTGAACAGCATGGGCAGGAACACCACTACCAGCGCCAGCAGCACGGCGGCCCCGACAATCCGTTGTTTCAGTCTCCGGTCCAGCATGGCCATCGGCTGCCTCTCCGCTTATCCCTGATGGGGCTGCTGGTCGCTGCCGAGCTGTTCCAGCCAGTGCAGGGCCTCGGCCACGCTGTAGAAGGAACCGAACACCAGGACCTCGTCGTCCTCGCCGGCCAACTCAAGCTGCGACTCGAGGGCCGCAGCCAGCGAAGCACAGGCGCAGGCGCTGGCGCCGCGCGCCGCGAGAGCGGCCTGCAGTTCCGCGGCACTGCGGCTGCGCGGGGTCGGCAGCGGCGCCACGGCCCAGTGAGCGATCTGCCCCAGCAACGGCTCGAGCACGCCGGCCAGATCCTTGTCGGCCAGCAAACCGAACACGGCCAGGCGACGCCCGGCCAGGGGATGCAGGGCCAGGCGCGCGGCCAGGTACTCGGCGGCATGCGGATTGTGGCCGACATCCAGCAGCAGGTTCAGCGTCCTTCCCCGCCAGCATAGCCGACGGCGCTCCAGGCGGCCGCTGACGCGGGTCTCGCGCAGCGCCTCGACCAGCGTCCCAGGCTGCCAGGGCAAGCCCAGCAGGACGAAGGCCTGCAGGGCCAGGGCGGCATTCTCCATCGGCAGATCGAGCAGCGGCAGGTCGTTGAGTTCCAGCGGCTGACCGGACGGATCCTGGCCACGCCAGTGCCAGCCCGTTTCGCCGAGCGCCAGGTCGAAGTCGCGTCCGCGCAGACGCAGCGGGCAGCCCAGCTCGCGGGCGCGCGCCAGCAGCACCGGGGGCGGATCCAGGTCACCACAGGCGACCGGCTTGCCGGCACGGAAGATCCCGGCCTTCTCCACCGCCACACTGTCGCGGCTGTCGCCCAGCCACTCGACATGGTCGACACCGATGCTGGTGACCACCGCCAGGTCGGCATCGACCAGGTTCACCGCATCCAGGCGACCGCCCAGACCGACCTCGAGCACCACCGCATCCAGCGCCGCGCGCTCGAACAGCCAGAAGGCCGCCAGGGTGCCCATCTCGAAATAGGTCAGCGACGTTTCGCCCCGCGCCGCCTCGACAGCGGCGAAAGCGGCGCAGAGCGCCTCGTCGCTGGCTTCGCCGTCCGGCAACTGCACCCGCTCGTTGTAGCGCAGCAGGTGCGGCGAGCTGTACACGCCGACACGCAGCCCGCTGGCGCGCAGCAGGCTGGCGAGGAAGGCACAGGTCGAACCCTTGCCGTTGGTGCCGGTGACGGTGATCACCCGCGGCGCCGGGCGGCCGAGACCGAGGCGCTCGAGCACTGTGCGAGCGCGCTCCAGGCCCATGTCGATCGACACGGGATGCAACTGCTCCAGGTAGCTCAGCCAGTCGGCGAGGCTGCGACTCATGCGCTGAGCGGCTCCGCGACCGGGGTCGGCTGGTGGGTCAGCTGGGCCAGCAGGCGGGCCAGGCGCGGACGCAGCTCGGCGCGATGGACGATCATGTCGATGGCGCCGTGATCGAGGAGGAACTCGCTGCGCTGGAAGCCTTCCGGCAGCTTCTCGCGCACGGTCTGCTCGATCACCCGCGGGCCGGCGAAACCGATCAGCGCCTTGGGCTCGGCGACGTTGACGTCACCGAGCATGGCCAGGCTGGCCGACACACCACCGTATACCGGATCGGTCAGCACGGAAACGAAGGGGATGCCCTCCTCGCGCAGACGGGCGATCACCGCCGAGGTCTTGGCCATCTGCATCAGCGAGATCAGCGCTTCCTGCATGCGCGCGCCGCCGGAGGCGGAGAAGCAGATCAGCGGGCAGCGCTTCTCCAGGGCGACGTTGGCGGCGCGCACGAAGCGCTCGCCGACGATCGAGCCCATGGAGCCGCCCATGAAGGAGAACTCGAAGGCGCAGGCGACCACCGCCAGGCCCTGCAGGGTGCCGCTCATGGCGACCAGCGCGTCCTTCTCGCCGGTATCCTTCTGCGCGGCGCTCAGGCGGTCCTTGTACTTCTTGCTGTCACGGAACTTCAGGCGGTCCACCGGCTCCAGCTCGGCGCCGATCTCCTCGCGGCCTTCGGCATCGAGGAAGAAGCCCAGACGGGTACGCGCGTTGATGCGCATGTGGTGATCGCACTTGGGGCAGACATCCAGGGTCTTTTCCAGCTCCGGACGGTAGAGCACCGTGTCGCAGGACGGGCACTTGTGCCACAGGCCCTCGGGCACCGTGCTTTTCTTCACCTCGGAACGCATGATCGAGGGAATCAGTTTGTCTACCAGCCAGTTGCTCATGCTCTGTTCTCCGTAGGCCCGGACTGGCGCGCACCGGGTGCGCGCACAGCTCCTCGAGCAGATTCACGTTGGGACCACGATCCGACACGGCTCGCCCGGCAGCCCTGCTGCCCGCACGACGACGCCCGCATCGCTCGCGACCATGGTGCGCGCGGCCGCCGCAGCGGCCATCACGCGATAAATTCAGCACCGACAGGTCCAGCCCTGCGGCGATCTCAGGCTAATGGACGGCGCGCCGGTGGCGACCGTCACATGGCCGACGTCAACTGCCGCGCACCGCCGCGACGAAGGCCCGCACCCTGGCGGCATCCTTGACACCCTTGCTCGCCTCCACCCCGCCGCTCACGTCCACCGCCCACGGACGCACCTGGCGGATCGCCGTCGCGACGTTCTCCGGCGTCAGGCCGCCGGCGAGGATGAGCGGACAGCCGGGCTCCTCCGGCACCAGCGACCAGTCGAAGGCTTCGCCGGTACCGCCCGGCACGCCGGGGACGAAGGTATCCAGCAGGATGCCGGCGGCCTCGGGATATTCGGCGCAGCGCGCGCGGATGTCCTCTCCCGGACGCACGCGCAGGGCCTTGATGTAGGGGCGGTGGTAGCCGACGCAGTCGGCCGCCGTCTCGTCGCCGTGGAACTGCAGGAGATCCAGCGGCACCGCGCCGAGGATCTCGTTCAGCTCGCAGCGCGAGGCGTTGACGAACAGGCCGACGGTGGTGACGAAGGGCGGCAGCGCCGCCACTATCTCCCGAGCGCGGTGCACGTCGACCGCCCGCGGACTCTTCGCGTAGAACACCAGACCGATGGCATCGGCGCCGGCCTCGGCCGCCACCAGGGCATCCTCGACGCGGGTAATCCCGCAGATCTTGCTGCGAACCACTGACAACGGGACACCCTCCGGCAGACAAAGTCGCGATAGTAGCAAATGCCCCGGACAGCGTCAGCCTGCCTGGCGACTCGGGTTCAGGACTCCAGCGCGGAAAGGAAATGCGGGCCCAGGTAGCGCTGCGGCAACTGGAACTCGTCCGGGTACTCCACCTGCACGAGATACAGCCCGTAGGGATGGGCGGTCACTCCGCCGCTGCGGCGATCGCGCGCGGCGAGGATTTCCGCCACCCACTGCGGCTCGCGCTCGCCGGCGCCGATGGCCATCAGCACCCCGGCGATGTTGCGCACCATGTGGTGGAGGAAGGCGTTGGCGCGCACGTCCAGCACGATGAAGCGGCCATGTTCGATCACCTCCAAATGATGGATGGTCTTGATCGGCGACTTGGCCTGGCACTGCACGGCACGGAACGAGGTGAAGTCATGAGTGCCGACCAGCGCGCGGGCAGCGGCACGCATGCGCGCCACCTCCAGCGGACGGTGGTTCCAGGTGATCTCCTCGGCCAGGTGCGCCGGACGCACCGGGTCGTTGTAGATCACGTAGCGGTAGCGACGCGCCACGGCGGAGAAGCGCGCGTGGAAGTGCGCCGGCATCGGCTGCGCCCAGGTCACGCTGATGTCGCCCGGCAGGTTGGCATTGGTACCCATGATCCAGGCCTTGAGCGGACGCTCGACGCCGGTATCGAAGTGCACCACCTGTCCGCTGGCGTGCACCGCTGCGTCGGTACGCCCGGCACAGATGATCGACACCGGCTCGGCAGCCACCTTGGACAGCGCCTTCTCCAGCGCCTCCTGCACCGAGGGAACCCCGGCCTCCTGGCGTTGCCAGCCGCGATAGCGCGCCCCCTTGTACTCGACGCCGAGGGCAATCCTGGAAACGCCAGCGGCAGCCGTCTCGGCTGCCGCTGGTACTGCAATGTCTGCGAACGTCATGCTCAGGCGATGCGCCCCATCATCTCGCGCGCTTCCTGCTGCTGGCCGGCATTGCCCTCCTTGAGCACCTCGTCGAGGATGTCGCGGGCGCCATCGGCATCCCCCATGTCGATGTAGGCGCGGGCCAGCTCCAGCTTGGTCGCGGTCTCGTCGGTATCGGCGAGGAAGTTGAAGTCCTCGTTGCCGGTCAGCTCCGGCACCGCAGCCACTTCCGCCACGTCGAACGACGGCAGCTCGGCGCCGGCAGCCGGCTCGGCGACTCCGGACTGGGCGAGGAACTCGTCGAACGCGGCATCCAGATCATGCTCCACCCCGCTGCTCGCTCCCAGCGCCTGCAGCTCGAGTTCCAGTTCGTCCAGTCCCTCCAGGCTGGCGGTTGCCGGCACCACGCCCGGCTCCCCCTCCTCGGGATCGGCCAACTCCAGGCCGGCCAGATCCAGCAGGAGTTCGTCCTCGCCGCTCACGGCGACGCTGTCGGTGGCCGGCTCAGCTACGCCAGCCTGCGGTGCGTCGGCCTCGGCCAACAGGAACGAGTCGTCCAGCCCCAGCTGATCCAGCTCGGCGAGCAGGCTCTCGTCGTCCCCACCGGCGACCGGCGACTGCGGCTCGGCGGCCAGCAGCGCATCGTCCAGGCCCAGTTGATCCAGTTCGGCGAACAGCGCCTCGTCGCTCGACTCGACGACTGCCGGCGCCGGCTCATCCGCCAGCAGCGTATCGTCCAGACCCAGTTGATCCAGCTCGGCGAACAGCGCCTCGTCACCCAGCTCGGTGACTGCCGGTGCCGGCTCATCCGCCAGCAGCGTATCGTCCAGACCCAGCTGATCCAGTTCGGCGAACAGATCCTCGTCGCTCTGCGCGGCACCGGGGGCGCGGGCGCCCTCCTCGGCCTGCAGGGTTTCGCCCAGCCCGAAGTCAACGTCTGCAGCCGCAGGCGGCAGCTCGATGGCATCCAGCTGCAGGTCGAAGTCCAGAGCGTCCGGCTCGGTCAGCCCCTCGCTGGCGACCACATCCGACTTCGCCGGCTCGAGCCCCAGCAGATCGTCGCCCAAGCCCTCCAGGGTCAGCTCGTCCAGCCCCTGGCCAGCCTCGACGGCGGCCTGCGGGCTGGCCGCCAGCTCGCGCTCGAGTTCGGCCTCCAGATCGTCGAGACTGAGGTCGAAGTCGCCGGCCGGCTCGCTCGCTGCGCCCGCCTGCTGCGCTGCGCTCGGCGCCAGGTCGTCGAGGGTGAGGTCGTCGAGGGAGAACTCCTCGTCCTGCCGGGCAGCGACCTTGTCATCGCCAGCGCCGGCCGAGAAATCGAAAGCATCCGCCGCCGCGGCCGCGCCGATGCCGATGGCGGCAGCGCTGGCGAGGATCTGCGGATAGCGGGCACGCAGCTGATCGATCTGCGGCTGGGCGCCGCCAATCTCGCCCAGCTCGGCCTCCTGACGGACGAAACCTTCACGGTCGCCCATCTCGGCGCAGACTTCCATCAGCTTGAGGCGCAGATCGGCGCGCTGCGGCTCCTCGTTGATGGCGTTGCGCAGCAACTCGGCGGCCTGGGTGAAGCGACCGTAGGTGCTGTACATCTCTGCCTCGCCCAGCGGGTCGGAGCCCTTCAGCGACGGCATGGGCGCCCCCGGCGCACGCTCGTCGGCCAGCGGCTCGCCCAAGTCCGGGACGTCGACCGGAGCGACCGCCGCTGCGGACGATGCCCCCGGATCGGTGAACAGCTCGCCCGGCGCATCGTCGCTCGGCTTCTGCGCCTTGCGCCGGGCATTGATCATCAGACCCAGGCCGGCCAGCAGAGCCAGGGCGCCGCCTCCAGCGGCCAGCAGCAGCGGGTCGGCCAGCACCTCGTCGAGCAGGCTCGGCTCGTACGCCGGCTCGGCCTCGACCGGCAGGGCGGCCGGCTTGACCGGAGCAGGCTCGGGCGCTTCGGCAACCGGGGCCGGTGCGGGCTGCTCGCTTGCAGCCGGAGCGGGCTCAGCCGCCGCGGGTTCGGCAGCGACCGGCGCCGCAGCGGCCTCGACCGGCTTGGCGCCGGCTTCAGCCTCGGCGCCGGCCTCGGACTCCGGTCTGGTATCGGCCGCCGGCTGCGCTTCGGCTGCGACCTGCGGCTTGCCGTCGGCAGCAGCTTCGACCTTGCCTTCGGCCGTCGGCTGGGGCGCTGCGGCAGCCACCGCAGCCTCGGCGCCAGCAACGCCGGCAGCCGCGACCGGCGCCGCGGCCTCGCTCGCCAAGCCGCCCTGCAGCTTGGCCAGTTGTTCGTTCTTCAGCTCGATCAGGCGCTGCAGCTTGTCCAGCTGGCTCTGCAGGTCGCCGAGGCGCTCCTTGAGCTCCTGGTTCTCGCGCTGGGTGGTCGCCAGGCTTTCCTGGTTGACCGCCAGCTTGTCGGCCAGCGCCTTGCTGTCGGCGGCGGCGCCGTTGTCGCTGCCGCTGGTCGACTTGCCGGCAGCGGCGGACACCAGACGCAGATTGTCCTCGACCGGCGCCTGGGCCGGTGCGTTGCCGGCCTGGCTGCGGCGGGTGGCGTCGAGCTGGCGGGCGGTCGCCACCGGCTGGACCACACGTCCCTCGCGCCAGGCACTGTTCTGCGCCTGCACCTGGGCCAGGGCATCGGCCTGGCTGCGGCTGCGCACCTGCGCTTCGGTCGGCAGGCGCAGCACCTGGCCGCTCTTCAGGCGATTGATGTTGCCATCGAAGAAGGCATCCGGATTGAGCTCCTGGATCGCCAGCATGGTCTGGTGCACCGACACGGCATTGCTCGGCCGGGCACGCTCGGCGATCTGCCAGAGGGTATCGTCGCGGCCGACGCGGTACTGGCCATCGCGCAGCGAATCCCGGGCGAGGCCCGGCGCCGGGGCGACGGGAGCCTCGGCCTGCGGCGCGGGCAGCGGCGCCCGCTCGGACAGTTGCGGAACGGCAGGCGCGATCGGGGCGGCCTGGGGCAGGCGCGGGGTGGCAGCGGCAGCAGTCTGCGGCGAGTACAGCGGCGGATCGAGCAGTACGGTGTATTCGCGCAGCAGGCGACCGTTGGGCCACAGCACCTCGACCAGGAAGTTCAGGTAGGGCTCGCGCACCGGCTTGCTGGAAGTCACGCGGATCACGCTCTTGCCGTTGGGCTTGAGCACCGGGGTGAACTTGAGGTCGGTCAGGAAGTACGGGCGGTCGACGCCGACCTTGTTGAATTCCTCGACGGCGGCGAGCGCCGGGATCACTTCGCCGGTGCCCAGGTCACGCACCTCGAGCAGTTCGATCTCGGCATCCAGCGGCTGGTTCAGGGCGGACTTCAGCGAGATCTCGCCCAACCCCAACGCGTGCGCCATGCCGGAGGTCAGCGCCGAAGCGGCGGCAATTGCTAGCACCAGTTTGCGTACCCGAACCATAGCGTGTAATCCCTTGTTTCTTCTGTCTCGCCGAGCGAGTGGCGGCACGCCGGAGCCCCGCGGCCGGTGTATGCGGGGCCTCGGGACATGCGCGACCAGGATGGACAAAGCCGACCGAAATGTCGGGCCAGTATCTTTTACAGGGTGTGTTTAAGCAACAACTCGGCCAGCCGTACGGCATTGAGCGCCGAACCTTTTCGCACGTTATCTGATGCAATCCACAAATTGAGTTCGCACGGATCCAGCTGCCCCGCACGCAGCCGGCCGACATAGACCAGGTCCTGGCCCAGGGCATCGCCCACGGCGGTGGGATAGTCGCCCTGCTCGACCAGCTCGAGTTCCTCGGCATCGTCCAGGCAGTGGCGCACCACGGCCAGGTCGACCGGCTCGGCGCACAGCAGGCTGACCGCCAGGCTGTCGCCGAAGAACACCGGCGCCTGCACGCAGGTCGCCGCCACCGGCAGCGTCGGCTCGCCGAGCACCTCGCCCAGCTCGCCGGCCAGGCGGCGCTCGTCGCGGGCGTGGCCGTCGGGCAGCTCGGCGCTGGCGCGGGCCAGCAGGTTGAAGGCGATCTGCCGGTCGAACAGCTGCGGCTCCACCGGTCGGGCGTTGAGCAGCTGGGCGGTCTGCCGGGCCAGCTCCTCGATGCCGTCGCGGCCGCGGCTGGACACCGCCAGGCAGGCGGTGAGGGTGACCCGGCGCAGCTCGACCACCTGGCGCAGGGTGCCGAGCACGCTGGCCAGCGCCACCACCGCCGGCAGCGGGCTGCGCAGCCAGCGCGCGGACTCGGCCTGCTGCGGATTGACTTCGGCCACCACGCAGGGCGCCCGCTGCGGGTCCAGCACGCCGGCGAGATCGACCAGCGCGCAGCCGGCGGCCTCGATGCGCGCCAGCTGCGCGGCGGGGAGCGGCTCGAGCAGGAACACCAGGGACACGCTGGCGAAATCGAAGCCGTCGGCAGGCTGGACGCGCAGGTTGCGCTCGCGGAACGCCGCGACCTGGCCGGCGGCATCGGCTGCTGCCAGGGCATGCAGGGTGCCGACCGGGAAATCGCGCTCGTCGAGCGCCATCAGCAGCGCCTCGCCGACCAGACCGGTAGCGCCGACCACGGCGATGTCGAAGGATTGATTCATGGGGGACCTCGGAAAAAGGTGTGGCACTTTAGCGAGCCGGGCAGGCGCTGGATAGGCACCAGCGGACTCTAGGGACGACTGGTTGCCAGGCCTTTGACATGAAGCAAAAGACCCGCCGAGGCGGGTCTTCTGTGATCGCGACAGGGGCGCTGGCGTCCTGCCCTCAACGCTCCAGCAGGATGCGCAGCATGCGGCGCAGCGGTTCGGCCGCACCCCACAGCAGCTGGTCGCCGACGGTGAAGGCGCCGAGGTACTGCGAGCCCATGTTGAGCTTGCGCAGGCGGCCGACCGGCACGCTCAGGGTGCCGGTCACGGCAGTCGGGCTCAGCTCGCGCATGCTGATCTCGCGCTGGTTCGGCACCAGCTTGACCCAGGGGTTGTGCTGACTGATCAGGCCCTCGATGTCGGCCAGCGGCACGTCCTTGTTCAGCTTGATGGTCAGCGCCTGGCTGTGGCAGCGCATGGCGCCGATGCGCACGCACAGGCCGTCGACCGGGATCGGGCTCTTGTTGCGGCCGAGGATCTTGTTGGTCTCGGCCTGGCCCTTCCACTCCTCGCGGCTCTGGCCGTTGGGCAGCTCCTTGTCGATCCAAGGGATCAGGCTGCCGGCCAGCGGCACGCCGAAGTGGTCGACCGGGAAGTCGGCGCCGCGCTGGGTCTCGGCGACCTTGCGGTCGATGTCGAGGATGGCGCTGGCCGGGTTGGCCAGATCGTCGGCCACCGCGTGGTGGATCGCGCCCATCTGCTTGATCAGCTCGCGCATGTTCTGCGCGCCGGCGCCGGAAGCCGCCTGGTAGGTCATGGCGCTCATCCACTCGACCAGACCGGCCTCGTACAGGCCGCCGAGAGCCATCAGCATCAGGCTGACGGTGCAGTTGCCGCCGATGTAGTTCTTCACCCCGTTGTCCAGCGACTGGTCGATGACCTTGCGGTTGACCGGATCGAGGACGATCACCGAGTCATCGTTCATGCGCAGGCTGGAGGCCGCGTCGATCCAGTAGCCCTGCCAGCCGGCTTCGCGCAGCTTGGGGAATACTTCGCTGGTGTAGTCGCCACCCTGGCAGGTGAGGATCACGTCGAGGGTCTTCAGTTCGTCGATGCTGTAGGCATCCTTCAGCGGGGCAATGTCCTTGCCGATCGACGGACCCTGGCCACCCACGTTGGAGGTGGTGAAGAACACCGGCTCGATCAGGTCGAAATCGCGCTCTTCCAGCATCCGCTGCATGAGCACGGAACCCACCATACCGCGCCAACCGACAAGACCTACACGCTTCATCGCAACTACACCTTTCTCGAAAAAGTGGGGCCGCCCGCGACGGGGCGGCTCCCGGACAGCTTACAGATTCCGCAGCGCGGCGACTACCGCATCGCCCATCTCGCGGGTACCGACCTTCTGGCAGCCTTCCGACCAGATGTCGCCGGTGCGCAGGCCCTGGTCCAGCACGTTGCTGACCGCCTGCTCGATGGCGTTGGCCGCCTCGACCTGGGCGAAGCTGTAGCGCAGCATCATCGACACCGAGAGGATGGTGGCCAGCGGGTTGGCGATGCCCTTGCCGGCGATGTCCGGCGCCGAGCCGTGGCACGGCTCGTACATGCCCTTGTTGTTGGCGTCCAGCGAGGCCGACGGCAGCATGCCGATCGAGCCGGTGAGCATGGAGGCCTCGTCCGACAGGATGTCGCCGAACATGTTGTCGGTGACGATCACGTCGAACTGCTTGGGCGCACGGACCAGCTGCATGGCGGCGTTGTCGACGTACATGTGCGACAGCTCGACCTCCGGATAGTCCTTGGCCACTTCCTCGACCACGGCGCGCCACAGACGGCTGGACTCCAGCACGTTGGCCTTGTCCACCGAGCACAGCTTCTTGTTGCGCAGCATGGCCATGTCGAAACCGACCTTGGCGATGCGGCGGATCTCGCTCTCGCTGTACGGCAGGGTGTCGAACGCCATGCGCTCGCCATTCTCCAGCACGCGGCTTTCGCGCGGGCTGCCGAAGTAGATGCCGCCGGTCAGCTCGCGGACGATGAGGATGTCCAGGCCGGCAACGATTTCCGGCTTGAGGGTCGAGGCGCCGGCCAGCTGCGGGTAGAGCAGCGCCGGACGCAGGTTGCCGAACAGGCCCAGCTGCGAGCGGATCTTCAGCAGGCCCATTTCCGGACGCAGCGGACGATCGAGGTTGTCCCACTGCGGGCCGCCGACGGCGCCGAGCAGGATGGCGTCGGCCTTGCGGGCGCGCTCCAGGGTCTCGTCGGCCAGCGGGCTGCCGTACTTCTCGTAGGCGGCGCCGCCCAGCTCGTCGTAGCTCAGCTCGAAGCCCAGGGCGTACTTGTCGTTGGCGACTTCCAGCACCTTGACCGCTTCGGCGACGATTTCCGGACCGATGCCGTCACCCGGGAAAACCAGAATCTGCTTGCTCATGCTGTCCTCAACATTTCGTAGGGTGCGCCGCGCGCACCTTGCGTTTCATCCAGTGGTGCGCACAGCGCACCCTACTCACTTGATCGCGCCGAACAGCCAGGGGCTGGCCTGCTGGTGCTTTTCCTCGAACGCGCGGATCGCGTCGGCGTCCTGCAGGGTCAGGCCGATGTCGTCCAGGCCGTTGAGCAGGCAGTGCTTGCGGAACGGATCGATCTCGAAGCTCAGCACCTTGCCGTCCGGGCGGGTCACGGTCTGCGCCGCCAGGTCGACGGTCAGCTGGTAGCCCTCGCTGGCCTCGCACTGCTTGAACAGCTCGTCCACTTCCGCTTCCGGCAGGATGATCGGCAGCAGGCCGTTCTTGAAGCTGTTGTTGAAGAAGATGTCGGCGTAGCTCGGCGCGATGATGGTGCGGAAGCCGTATTCCTCGAGCGCCCACGGGGCGTGCTCGCGGGAGGAGCCGCAGCCGAAGTTCTCGCGGGCCAGCAGCACGCTGGCGCCCTGGTAGCGCGGGAAGTTCAGCACGAAGTCCTGGTTGACCGGACGCTTGCTGCAGTCCTGGTTCGGCTGGCCGACGTCCAGGTAGCGCCACTCGTCGAACAGGTTGGGGCCGAAGCCGGTGCGCTTGATCGACTTGAGAAACTGCTTGGGAATGATCTGGTCGGTGTCGACGTTGGCGCGATCCAGCGGGCAGACCAGGCCGGTGTGTTGGGTAAAGGCTTTCATTCAGGCAATCCTCAGTTCAGCAGCTCGCGCACATCGACGAAGTGACCGGTCACCGCGGCGGCGGCGGCCATGGCCGGACTGACCAGGTGGGTACGGCCACCGGCGCCCTGACGGCCCTCGAAGTTGCGGTTGGAGGTGGAAGCGCAGTGCTCGCCGCTCTCCAGGCGGTCCGGGTTCATCGCCAGGCACATGGAGCAGCCCGGCTCGCGCCACTCGAAGCCGGCCTCGATGAAGATCTTGTCCAGCCCCTCGGCCTCGGCCTGCGCCTTGACCAGGCCGGAGCCCGGCACCACCAGCGCCTGCTTGACGGTGGCGGCGACCTTGCGACCCTTGGCCACCTCGGCGGCGGCGCGCAGGTCCTCGATGCGCGAGTTGGTGCAGGAACCGATGAACACGCGGTCCAGCTTGATGGTGGTGATCGGCTGGTCGGCGGTCAGGCCCATGTACTTGAGCGCGCGGACGATGGAGTCGCGCTTGACCGGATCGGCCTCGTTGGCCGGGTTCGGCACGCTCGCATCGACCGGCAGGACCATTTCCGGCGAGGTGCCCCAGCTGACCTGCGGCTTGATCTCTTCGGCCTTCAGCTCGACCACGGTGTCGAAGTGGGCGTCGGCGTCGGACACCAGGCCCTTCCACTGCGCCACGGCGGCATCCCAGTCGGCGCCCTTGGGCGCGAAGGTGCGGCCTTCGACGTAGGCGATAGTCTTCTCGTCGACGGCGACCAGGCCGACGCGGGCGCCGGCCTCGATGGCCATGTTGCAGATGGTCATGCGGCCTTCCATCGACAGCTCGCGGATCGCGCTGCCGGCGAACTCCAGGGCATGGCCGTTGCCGCCGGCGGTGCCGATCTTGCCGATGATCGCCAGCACGATGTCCTTGGCGGTGACGCCGGCGGGCAGTTGGCCCTCCACGTTCACCCGCATGTTCTTCATCTTCTTGGCCACCAGGCACTGGGTCGCCAGCACGTGCTCGACCTCGGAGGTGCCGATGCCGTGGGCCAGCGCGCCGAAGGCGCCGTGGGTGGAGGTGTGCGAGTCGCCGCAGACCACGGTCATGCCCGGCAGGGTGGCGCCCTGCTCCGGGCCGACCACGTGGACGATGCCCTGGCGCACGTCGTTCATCTTGAATTCGAGGATGCCGAAGTCGTCGCAGTTCTCGTCGAGGGTCTGCACCTGCAGGCGCGACACCTCGTCGTGGATCGACTCCAGGCCGCCCTGGCGCTCGGCCTTGGTGGTCGGCACGTTGTGGTCCGGGGTGGCGATGTTGGCGTCGACGCGCCACGGCTTGCGGCCGGCCAGGCGCAGGCCCTCGAAGGCCTGCGGCGAGGTCACTTCGTGGAGGATCTGGCGGTCGATATAGATCAGCGCCGAACCATCGTCGCGCTGCTTGACCAGGTGCATGTCCCAGAGCTTGTCGTAAAGCGTCTTGCCGGCCACGGGGTGTTCCTCATCGGTTGTTGCTGTATGCCCACAGGGCTTGTGCGGTCGATCCTATGGGCTTGCCACCGATGAAGCAAATTCATATTTTTCATGCTTTGGATAACCCGATGGAATCCGAACATGGACCTGGCCAGCCTCGACACCTTCATCGCCATCGCCGAAACCGGCAGCTTCTCGGCCGCCGGCGAGCGCCTGCACCTGACCCAGCCGGCGGTCAGCAAGCGCATCGCCGCGCTGGAGCAGCAGCTGAATGCGCGGCTGTTCGACCGCATCGGCCGCGAGGTCAGCCTGACCGAAGCCGGCCGCGCCCTGCTGCCGCGTGCGCGCCAGGTGCTCGGCGTGCTGGACGACACGCGCCGCGCACTGAGCAATCTCAACGGCGCCATCGGCGGCCGGCTGACCCTGGCCACCAGCCACCACATCGGCCTGCATCGTCTGCCGCCTTTATTGCGCGCCTTTACCCGCGCCCACCCGCAGGTGGCGCTGGACATCCGCTTCCTCGACTCGGAGGTGGCCTATGAAGAGGTGCTGCACGGACGCACCGAGTTGGCGGTGATCACCCTCGCCCCGCATACCGCCGCGCCGGTGCGCGCGGTGCCGGTGTGGGACGATCCGCTGGACTTCGTCGCCGCCCCTGAACACCCTCTGGCCCACGGTGGGCCGGTGACGCTGGCCGAGGTGGCGCAGCATGCGGCGGTATTCCCCGGCGAGAACACCTTCACCCACCATATCGTCCAGGGCCTGTTCGAGCAGGCCGGGCTCAAACCCAACGTGAGCATGAGCACCAACTATCTGGAGACCATCAAGATGCTGGTGTCGATCGGCATCGCCTGGAGCGTGCTGCCGCGCACCATGCTCGACGAGCAGGTGAAGCGCCTGCCGCTGGAAGGCATCCAGCTGAGCCGCCAGCTCGGCTACATCGTGCACACCGAGCGCACCCTGTCCAATGCGGCGCGGGCGTTCATGCAGCTGCTGGATCGCGCGGGAAATCCGTAGGGTGCGCCGCGCGCACCGGGAGCCGACGCCTTGAGCGGTGCGCGCGGCGCACCCTACGCGGGGACGGCCTCGGTGCTGAGCAACTCCCCGGCGCGCAGCCCGAACAACGCATCCAGCCGCGCACAATCGTTGTCACGGCGAATGCTGTCGAACAGCGCCTGCGCCTCGGGATAGCTGCGCGTCAGCATGGCCAGCCACTGCTTGAGCCGCCCCGGCGCGTAGCGCGGCGCCAGCTTCTGCCGTGCCTTGCGCCAGAACAGCTGCAGCAGCGGCTGCAGCTCGCCCCAGCCCAGCAGGGCCGGCTCGCACCCGGCTTCGGCGGCGGCGATCTGCCGGGCCAGATCGGGACGGGAAACCAGGCCGCGGCCCAGCATGATGTTGTTCGCCCCGCTGACCTCGCGGCAGCGCCGCCAGTCGTCGACCGTCCAGATCTCGCCGTTGGCATAGACCGGGATGTCGACCACCTCCTGCACCCGCGCCACCCATTCCCAGTGCGCCGGCGGCCTGTAGCCGTCGAGCTTGGTGCGTGCGTGTACTACCAGCATGGCAGCGCCGCCCTCGGCCAGGGCGCGGGCGCAGTCCAGCGCAGCGTCCGGGCTGTCGTAGCCCAGGCGCATCTTCGCGGTGACCGGCACAGCGGCCGGCAGAGTGCGGCGCACCTCGTGGACGATGGCGTGCAGCAGCTCGGGCTCCCTGAGCAGCACCGCACCGCCACGCGACTTGTTGACCGTCTTGGCCGGGCAGCCGAAGTTAAGGTCGACCACCGGCGCACCCAGGCTGGCGGCGAAGGCCGCGTTGTCGGCCAGACACACGGGATCGGAGCCGAGCAGCTGCAGGCGCATCGGCGTGCCGCCGGCGGTGCGCCAGCCGCAGTCCAGCTCCGGCGCCAGCTTGCGGAAGCTCGCCAGCGGCAGCAGGCGGTCGCAGACACGCACGAACTCGCTGACACACCAGTCGACGCCGCCGACCTCGGTCAGCAGCTCGCGGAGGATTTCATCGACCAGCCCCTCCATGGGCGCCAGGGCAATCTGCACAGGGGAAGCTCTCGGAGAAAGGCAGGGCCGCGGATTCTAGCAAGACGGAGCGGGCACGAAAGCATCCAGCCGTTCGCAGAGCCTCGCCGCGAGGCGACAAGCGCAGACCCTGGGCTTGAGCGCTCAATCGACAACGACTTTCCGCTGCCTTGAACATGCCGCCATCATGGCGTAGGTTCGCACCAAGTGCATGCGCCCCGACGACCTCCGAGTCGGGATGAACAAGGATGGTTCACATGACGCGCAAACTCGCAGGCCCCGACTCCGCGCGTGCTTTCCAGCATGCTGCCTCCTACAGGGTCGAAACGCTCTTTGCCGGTCCGACCGTCGCCTTCCCGTCCCAATACCTTCGTGTCATCCGGCCTCCGGCCGCGCGTCCCGCCGCCAGACGACAGGAGCACGCCTGAATGCTCGGTCTGGCCGTCCTGTTCTTCATCGGGGCCTTCCTGCTTGCCAGCCTGCGGACGATCAAGCTCGCCGCCTGGTGGGCCAGGCGGAACGGCCGCCGGGGCTGGACATGGACAGTGGTGACCGCGCTCGCCAAGTCCCTCCGCATGACCAGGCATACCGCCATTCCGGCAAGGACATTGCCATGAGCAGCCGCCGCGTTCGTCTCCTGGTTCTGGCGGTCATCGCCGGGCTGCTGGTGTTCGGCGTTGTGCGCTGGCAGCAGCACATCGCGGAAATTCGGGCCAGCCGCCCTCCCGGCTCGCCACCTCCGGGCTATGAGAATCGAAAGAAGTACGAGCAGCGTGGTCACATCTCCGACTTTTCTCGCTTCGACAACATTCCCGTGGACCTGTGGTTCGGCAAGCGCGACGGCAAGTTCGACACCACCCATCTGCGCATCGCCAGCGATTACATAGCTGGCTTGCCTCCGTACCACGGCGAGTATGTGGAAGCCAACATCGTCTGGCCCAGCCTGCGCAGCGTTGATGAAGAAATCGAAATACGGAAGAAAAATGGCCTGCCCACCACGGGACTGAAAACCTTCAGGCTGACGTTCTCGGAAACCGGTACAGCGTTCTGGGGGACAGATAAGGCCGGAACCAAGCCTGTTATCGAATGCACACCGCTGGTCCGCGATGAAGGCCGTGGCGTGAAATATTGCAACGAGAACCACTTCCATAACATGCCCGGCCAGCGTAGGACCCACTACTGGCCCCTCGACGAGGCGATCCGCACGCCTTGGTACAAGAATCCGCCGCGCTTCTACTGTTACGTTGTTGGCAAGCCGGACGGCACCTACTTCAGCCTTTGTGGCAGCAATTTCTCCTATAACACCGATTTTCACATCGAGATTGATACACCCGACGAGGCGCTGGCCATCGACATCCTCACCCACTTTCCCAAGCTGATTGAATTTCTACGCACACTGGAGGTGAAACCATGAGCCTTGCCCTGACTCCTGCCCAAACGGCCCAACTGCAAGCCCTGCGTTCAGCCGGACAATACGCTGGAGCGTACGAACTGATGGAAATCTGGACCCGGGATTCCGCCGATCCGGACGTGCAACTCGTGCATACCTGGCTGTTGGGCGCGGCCGACATCAATCGTGGTGAAGGCCCCTTCGCCGCACTCGTCAAAGCCTACAACCAGCGCCAGGGGCTCCTGCGGGGCAGGCCGGTGAGCACTTCATCGACCAGCCCCTCCATGGGCGCCAAGGCGGGATTTTCTCATCCATGCTGGAAATGAACAGATCTTTTTCAAAAATCACCAAGATAGCTACTTCATCTTCGGCGGCATCAGCACCAAACGGTAATGACCAGTTCTTTAGCACTGACTTATTGCTACAGACTGCGAAACCCTATCGCGAAGGCCGGCCTTATAACAATCATTGGGACTTCTTCAAATGAAGTTTTCTCTTGCTTCTCTTGCACTGCTACCAGTGTTGGCGGGATGCCCAACCCAAGACCAAATTACAACTGACGCCGAAGTCCGGCGACTGTGCGCCGTCGACGGGGGAGTCAAGATTTATGAAGCGATAAAACTGCCGACGGAAAAATTCAACCAGTGGGGACAAGTTAACTTCTACAGACCTGACCAAGGAGAGCGCGCATTGGGGACGGAGTATATTTTTCGGTCAGAAGAAAAATTCTATCGCACAGGAAATCCAAGTCTCATCCGGTACCACCATGAAGTAATTCGACGCATAGACAACAAGAAACTAGGCGAAACGACATCATACGGGAGAGGCGGCGGCGACATTCCAGGCCCATGGGAGCCGTCAAATCTTCACTGCCCACCAACATCTGAAAGCTCCGAAACCGCTCTCTTTAAGAGAGTTTTTCTTCAATCCAACGAAGAGTAAAAAATGAGCAACTCAGCCGAATACTACAAGCAAGCCAAATTCTCTTTTGCCCCCTATGCAAACTTGGGATTAGGAACGCCGTCAGTAGATGAACTCAAGACAGACTGATACCGAAGGCATCTCTTGGCGTTACGCCATTGCCGAGCTTAATCCCTTCTCACTCATTGGCGCAGACTACTCTCAGCACAACACCAACGGCGAACTCGATCTCTACGATGTCAGCGCTGATACCGGCAAAGTCACCGAATCGTGGCTCCAGGCCCGTGCAGAAATGCTGATCTGGAAAAGCCTCTTTGACCAACGTGATACTCACTACACTGGTCGGCTGAATGATCAACCAGCAACGGCGCCGTACTGCTGGACAGCCAGGTGCAAGCGCTGGTAGATGCAATGGCGGCCTTCGCATCGCCAAGGCCGGGGGAAAACACCCTGCCCGAAAACTACCGGGAGGCGCTCGCTCCGGTCATCGCCGCCAACTGGCAATGATCGTCGGCGAGCACGCCCAGCTCATGCACCGCGCTCCAGGCTGGCCGACAGCGCGCAGGCCTCCTGGGCCAGCTGGGTGATCTGATCCCAGCCGCGGGCGCGCATCAGGCTGCTCGGCGCCACCCAGGTGCCGCCCACGCAGGCGACGTTGGGCAGGCGCAGGAAGGTCGACAGGTTGTACCCGCTCGGGGCAGAAGCGGATGCCGTTGAACGGCTCCTTGAAGCTTTTCAGCATCTTCACGCTGGTGGCGCCGTTGGCCGGGAACAGTTTGAGCGAGCGGTAGCCCTTCTCGATGGCGAACAGCACCTCGGACGGCGTCATCGCTCCCGGCAGGTAGGGCAAGCCGACCGCCTCTGCCGCCGCGCCCCGTCGCCGGCAACGCCGATCACTCTGCGGCCGGCACCACCAGCGCCCGCCCGTAACGCTCGACGAACTCCGCCGGCATGCGCCGCGGTCTGCCGCTGGACAGCTCGGCGCAGACGAAGCGGGTGCGCGCGCGCAGCAGGGTGACGCCGTCGGCCGGGCGGCGCAGCTGGAACTGGCGGGCGATGCTCAGCCGGCCGTCGCACTCGACGATCCAGGTGCCCAGCTCGAGACGCTCGCCCTCGCGAGCGGCGGCCAGGTAGTCGATCTCGTGGCGCACCACCAGCATGCCGCGGTCCAGGCGCCGGTAGTCGTCGAGGGTCAGGCCGAGCGAGCGCGAGTGCGCCCAGGCGCACTGCTCCAGCCAGCCGACGTAGACCGCGTTGTTGACGTGGGCGAACTCGTCGATGTGTTCGGCGCCGACCTCGATGTCCAGCACGAACGGCGCCGGCCGCAGCCAGCTCACGCACCGCGCTCCAGGCTGGCGGCCAGATCGCAGGCCTCCTGGGCCAGCTGGGTGATCTGGTCCCAGGCGCGCGCGCGCACCAGGCTGCTCGGCGCCACCCAGGTGCCACCGACGCAGGCGACGTTGGGCAGACGCAGGAAGGTCAGCAGGTTGTCCTGGTTGATCCCGCCGGTCGGGCAGAAGCGGATGCCGTTGAACGGCTCCTTGAAGCTCTTCAGCATCTTCACGCTGACATCGCCGTTGGCCGGGAACAGCTTGAGCGAGCGATAGCCCTTCTCGATGGCGAACAGCACCTCCGAGGGCGTCATCACCCCCGGCAGGTATGGCAGGCCGGCGTCCTCGGCGGCATCGGCCAGGCGCTCGGTAAGGCCCGGGCTGACCGCGAACTGCGCACCGGCATCGTGCGCCTCGGCGAACTGCGCGGCATGGATCAGGGTGCCTGCGCCGACCAGCAGCTGCGGCAGTTCGCGGCGGATCGCCGCCAGCGCCTCCAGCGCCCGCGGCGTGCGCAGGGTCACTTCCAGCACCTCGATGCCGCCGGCGTACAGCGCGCGGGCCAGATCGACCGCCAGGCCCGCATCCTCGATCACCAGCACCGGCAGGACCGGGCGTGCCCGCTTGAGCACGTCATCCATCGTCAACACCATCTTCATTCCTCCCAGTCCAGGATCGATGCGCCGCGGTCGGCCGGCCCCGCCAGCCGCCGCTGCAGATTGAACAACTCCAGGCCGTAGCCGACCGCCTGCGGCTGGCTCGGCCCGGCGGGCGCACGCGCCGCCCACTCTTCATCATTTGCCTCGACGGCCAGCACGCCGCGCACGGCGTCGACCTCGACCAGATCGCCGTCGCGCAGCCAGGCCAGCGGCCCGCCGGCCGCCGCCTCGGGGGTCAGGTGCAGCGCCGCCGGCACCTGGCCGGAGGCGCCGGACAGGCGGCCGTCGGTGACCAGCGCGACCTGCTGGCCGGCCGCCTGCAGGTTGGCCAACAGCGGCATCAGCTTGTGCAGCTCGGGCATGCCGTTGGCCCGCGGGCCCTGGAAGCGCACCACCAGCACCAGATCGCCCTGCAACTCTCCGGCCTGGTAGGCCCGCTGCACCGCCGCCTCGCTGTCGAACACCCGCGCCGGCGCGCGCACCCGCCAGTGCGCCGGATCGACCGCCGAGGTCTTCAGCTGGGCGCGGCCGAGGTTGCCGGAGAGCAGCACCAGGCCGCCTTCGGGTGCGAAGGGCTCGGCCAGCGGGCGGACGATGTCCGGCGCCGGACTCTGCACCGGCAGCTCGCGCCAGGCCAGCCGGCCGGCGTCCAGCCAGGGCTCGCGGGCGTAGTCGGCCAGCGACCCGCCGGCCACGGTGGCCACCTCGCCGTGCATCAGGCCGCCGCCGAGCAGCTCGCGAATGATCCACGCCGGGCCGCCGGCGGCCTGGAACTGGTTCACGTCGGCCTTGCCGTTGGGATAGACGCGGGCGAGCAGCGGCACCACCTTCGATAGCTCGGCGAAGTCCTCCCAGAGCAGATCAAAGCCGGCCGCGCGGGCGATGGCCGGCAGGTGCAGGCCGTGGTTGGTCGAGCCGCCGCTGGCCAGCAGCGCCGCCACGGCGTTGACCAGCACCCGCGCATCGACCTGGCGGCCCAGCGGCAGCCAGCGCTCGCCCTGGCGGCTGTTGCGCGCCACCAGGCGCGCCGCCTCGGCGGTGAGCAACGGGCGTAGCGCCGACTCCGGCGGCGCGAAGGCGCTGCCCGGTACATGCAGGCCCATGGCCTCCATCAGCAGCTGGTTGGTGTTGGCGGTGCCGTAGAAGGTGCAGGTGCCCGCCGCGTGGTAGGCGCCCAGCTCGGCCTCGAGCAGCTCCTCGCGGCTCGCCTCGCCGCGCGCGTAGCGCTGGCGCACCGCGGCCTTGTCGCTGTTGGACAGCCCCGAGGGCATCGGCCCCGCCGGCACGAACACCGCCGGCAGGTGGCCGAAGCGCAGCGCGCCGATCAACAGGCCCGGAACGATCTTGTCGCACACGCCCAGGTACAGGCCGCCGTCGAAGATGCCGTGGGTCAGGCCGATGGCGGCGGCCTGGGCGATCAGGTCGCGGGAGAACAGCGACAGCTGCATCCCTGCCTCGCCCTGGGTGATGCCGTCGCACATGGCCGGCACCCCGGCGGCGAACTGCGCGGTGGCACCGACCCGCGCCAGGGCGGCCTTGAGCTGCCCGGGATAGTCGTGCAGCGGCTGGTGGGCGGAGAGCAGGTCGTTGTAGCTGGAGACGATGGCGATGTGCGGCGAGCCGCCCTGGCGCATGATCAGCTGCGCGTCGCGGGGCTGCGCGGCCAGCGCATGGGCCAGGTTGGAGCAGCCGATCTGCCGGCGCGGCTCGCGGGCGGCGGCCTCGTCGACCCGCGCCAGATAGCGCGTACGGCGCACGGCCGAACGCGCCTCGATGCGCGCGGTGACCGCCTCGACAACGGGATGCAGCATGGCGACTCCTCACAGGGTTGCGGGGACGGGCCTGCTGCGGCGCTACAGGCTTCGTCCGGTCAGGCCGCCAGTTTACCAGCAGCGCGAATACCCGAGTGCGCTCGTCGTGCTTGCCGGCTCAGGGCGCCCAGTGGATCTGCAGGCGGGCGCCGGCTGCGCGCGCCAGCGCGGCCACCGGCAGCTCGCGCACGGCGGGCGCATCGGCCAGCACCGCCTCGAGCAACGCGCGCTTGGCCGCGCCGAACACCAGCAGGCCCAGCCAGTCGCTGGCCAGCAGCAGCGCCAGGTTCGGGGTGAGGCGCGTCCGCGGCTCGACCGGCGCCAGGCCGACCAGCGCGGCCGGCGCGGCCTGGGCATCCAGCGCGGCAGCCAGGCCCGGCATGCCGGGAAACAGCGAGGCGATGTGGCCGTCCTCGCCCATGCCCAGCAGGGTCGCGGTCAGCGGCAGCCAGCCAGCCAGTCGCTGACCCCAGGCACAGGCCGCCGCCTCCGGGCTGTCGCCCTGGCGCGGGTCGAGAGCGCGCGCCTGCGGCAGGGCGCCGTGCAGCAGGCGCAGGTTGCTGGCCGGGTCGTCGGCCGCCACCCAGCGCTCGTCGCTTGGCGACAGCTCGATGCGCGTCCAGTCCAGCGCCTCGCCGGCCAGTTGCTCAAGCAGCGGCAGCGGGCTCTGTCCGCCGGGCAGCAGCAGACGCGCCGGCGCCCCGGCCTGCCGGGCCGCACCCAGGCGCGCGCCCAGCTC
>NZ_SSTC01000114.1 GCF_004801855.1 Pseudomonas sp. A-1
CGCCTGGCTGCACGGCCTGTGGTGGGCGGCGCTGCTGGCGCTGGCCGGCGCGGCGCTGTTCGACGCCCTGTGGCTGCGCCGCCTGCCCTCGCCGGCGCTCGAGCGCCAGCTGCCCGGCCACCTGGCGCTGGACCGCTGGAGCGAGGTGCTCCTGCGCGTCACCCCGGCGGCGGCGACGCCCTGGCTGGAGCTGTTCGACCACGTACCGGCGGAGCTGGAGTTCCAGGGCCTGCCGCAGCGCCTCGCCCTGCCGCCCGGCCAGGGCGGCGAGCTGCGCTACCGCATCCGCCCGCGCCAGCGCGGCGACAGCGCCTTCGCGCGCTGCGAGGTCGGCCTGCCCAGCCGCCTGGGGCTGTGGCAGGCGCGCCGCCATCTGCCACTGCCCGGCAGCACGCGCATCTATCCCGACTTCGCCCGCCTGCACGGCGCCCGCCTGATGGCGGTGGAGAGCTGGCTCGGCCGCCTCGGCGTGCGCCAGAAGCCGCGCCGCGGCAGCGGCCGCGAGTTCCACCAGCTGCGCGAGTTCCGCGATGGCGACAGCCTGCGCCAGATCGACTGGAAGGCCACCGCACGCAAGCACCAGCCGATCGCCCGCGAATACCAGGAGGAACGCGACCAGCAGATCCTCTTCCTGCTCGACGGCGGCCGGCGCATGCGCAGCCAGGACGGCGAACTCAGCCACTTCGACCACGCCCTCAACGCCTGCCTGCTGCTGGCCCACGTCGCCCTGCGCCAGGGCGATGCCGTCGGCCTGCTGGCCTTCGGCGGCGACACGCCGCGCTACCTGCCGCCGGCCAAGGGCCAGCAGCAGCTCAACGCACTGCTCAACGGCGTCTACGACCTGCAGCCCGGCCAGTTGCCCGGCGACTACCTGGCCGCCGCCGGCGAACTGCTCGCCCGCCAGCCGCGCCGCGCCCTGGTGGTGCTGCTCGGCAACCTGCGCGACGAGGACGACCAGCAGCTGCCGCTGGCCGCGGCGCAGATCGCCCGCCACCACCGCCTGCTGATCGCCAGCCTGCGCGAGGAAGTGCTCGACCGCCAGCGCCAGCAGCCGGTGGACAGCTACGAGCAGGCGCTCGCCTACTGCGGCACCGTCGACTACGCTGCCGCGCGCAGCGCCCTGCACGAGCGCCTCGCCGCCCAGGGCCTGCCGGTGCTCGACCTGCGCCCCGGCGAACTGGGGCCGGAACTGGTCAACCGCTACCTGCAGTGGAAGGCGGCGGGGGCCTTCTGAGCCCTGCCGCCACCCGCTCTGCCATGCCCGTCACGCCCCGGTAACCGGTTTGCATGTGTAGTGGCGCTGGCGCTAGGCTGAGTCCATCAAGCCGAGCCTGGCATCACGCGGGCCATACCCCATCCGGCCAAGGAGTCCGACATGCAACTCAAGCAGCTGCTGGTGATCATCGATCCCACCCAAACCCCGCAACCGGCGCTGGCGCGCGCGGCCTGGATCGCCCGCCGCAGCGGTGCCGCCCTCGAGCTGCTGATCTGCGAGTTCAACAGTGCCCTGGACAACGGCCTGCTGTTCGAGGCGCCGGCGCTGGACAAGGCGCGCGACTCGCTGCTCCGCCAGCGCCGCGAATGGCTCGAGCAACTGGCCGCGCCGCTGCGCCAGGAGGGCCTGGCGGTGACCTGCGAGGTGCGCTGGGGCAAGCCGCTGCACCGGATGGTCATCGCCCGCGCCGAGGAACTGAAGCCCGACCTGGTGCTGAAGACCGCGCACAGCCACGGCCTGATCCGTCGCCTGCTGCTGAGCAACACCTGCTGGCAGCTGATCCGCTACTGCCCGGCGCCGCTGTGGCTGGTCAAGCCGGAAGGCGAGTGGCACGGCCAGCGCCTGGCCGTGGCCCTCGACCCCACCCACAGCGCCGACAAGCCGGCCAGCCTCGACCACCATCTGATCGAGGCGGCGCAGACCCTGGGCCAGACCCTCGGCCTGGAGGACCACTACCTGCACAGCTACGCACCGCTGCCGCGCACCCTGGTGTTCGATGCCGAACTCGTCGCCGATTACGAGTACTATGTGGAGCGCACCGGCGAACGCCACCGCGAGGCCTTCGAGCAACTGCTCGGCCAGCATGCGGTAGCCAAGCCGCGCAGCCACCTGCTGCAGGGCTTCGCCGAGGAGACCCTGCCGCGCTTCGTCGAGGAAAATGCCGTCGACCTGCTGGTGATGGGCGCCATCGCCCGCGGCCACCTCGACACCGCGCTGATCGGCCACACTGCCGAGCGCGTGCTCGAAGGGGTCGACTGCGACCTGCTGGTGCTCAAGCCGCAGGGCGCACCCGCCCACTGACCGATTCCCGCCACGGATGGCGCAGGCTCACCGCGAGCCGACCAAGACCGGCCCGCCCAGCCACAAGCGGGCGCGCCGGCGCTGTTCAGACCTTACCCAGGAGCAACCTGATGCCCTTTCGCCGTACCAAGATCGTCGCCACTCTCGGCCCGTCCAGCAGCTCGCCGCAGGTGCTGGAGCAACTGATCCTCGCCGGGATGAACGTCGCCCGCCTCAACTTCTCCCACGGCACCCCCGAGGAGCACAAGGCCCGCGCCCGCCTGGTGCGCGAGCTGGCCGCCAAGCACGATCGCCACGTCGCCCTGCTCGGCGACCTGCAGGGTCCGAAGATCCGCATCGCCAAGTTCGCCAACAAGCGCATCGAGCTGCAGGAAGGCGACGCCTTCCGCTTCTCCATCAGCCACCCGCGCGACGCCGGCACCCAGGAAGTGGTCGGCATCGACTACCCGGACCTGGTCAAGGACTGCAAGGTCGGCGACGAGCTGCTGCTCGACGACGGCCGGGTGATCATGCAGGTCGAGCAGGTCACCGCCAGCGAGCTGCTGTGCAAGGTCACCGTCGGCGGACCGCTGTCCGACCACAAGGGCATCAACCGCCGCGGCGGCGGCCTGACCGCGCCGGCGCTGACCGACAAGGACAAGGCCGACATCAAGCTGGCCGCCGAGATGGAGCTGGACTACCTGGCGGTGTCCTTCCCGCGCGATGCCGAGGACATGCACTACGCCCGCCGCCTGCGCGACGAGGCCGGCAGCGACGCCTGGCTGATCGCCAAGATCGAGCGCGCCGAGGCGGTGGCCGACGACGAATCGCTGGATGCGCTGATCCGCGCCAGCGACGGCGTGATGGTCGCCCGCGGCGACCTCGGCGTGGAGATCGGCGACGCCGAGCTGGTCGGCATCCAGAAGAAGATCATTGCCCACGCCCGCCGCCTCAACAAGGTGGTGATCACCGCCACGCAGATGATGGAGTCGATGATCCACAGCCCGATGCCGACCCGCGCCGAGGTGTCCGACGTGGCCAACGCCGCGCTGGACTATACCGACGCGGTGATGCTGTCGGCCGAGAGCGCCGCCGGCGACTACCCGGTGGAAGCGGTCAAGGCCATGGCGCGCGTCTGCGTCGGCGCCGAGAAGCATCCGACCAGCCAGAAGTCCGGCCACCGCATGGGTCTGACCTTCGAGCGCTGCGACGAGAGCATCGCCCTGGCGGCCATGTACACCGCCAACCACTTCCCTGGCGTCAAGGCGATCATCGCCCTCACCGAGAGCGGCTACACCCCGCTGATCATGTCGCGCATCCGCTCGGCGGTGCCGATCTTCGCCTACTCGCCGCACCGCGCCACCCAGGCCCGTGCGTCGCTGTTCCGCGGCGTGCAGACCATCCCCTTCGACGCCGCGGCGCTGCCGCCGGAGCAGGTCAGCCAGGCCGCGGTCGACGAGCTGCTCAAGCGCGGCGTGGTCCAGCCGGGCGACTGGGTGATCATGAGCAAGGGCGACAGCTACGACACCATCGGCGGCACCAACACCCTGAAGGTCCTCCACGTCGGCGAATCGCTGGCCTGATCGGCGGAGTGTGAACCGGGAGGCCGCTCATTCGAGCGGCCTTCTGCTTTCTGGGCGAGCCTGCCGGCCGCGCCACTGGCCGCCAATCGACCAAGGTCGACGGCGGGCGGGTGTCCGCCACGCCCCCTGCGCGCTATACTGCCGCGCCGATTTTTGCGCCGCCCATGGTGGCGCGCCGTGAAGTTCCGCCTGACAGAGGACCGCGTTCCATGGCCGTGATCAAGCAAGACGACCTGATCCAGAGCGTCGCCGACGCCCTGCAGTACATCTCCTACTACCACCCCGTCGACTTCATCCAGGCCATGCACGAGGCCTACCTGCGCGAGGAGTCGCCGGCGGCCCGCGATTCCATCGCCCAGATCCTGATCAACTCGCGCATGTGCGCCACCGGCCACCGTCCGATCTGCCAGGACACCGGCATCGTCACCGTGTTCGCCAAGGTCGGCATGAACGTCCAGTGGGACGGCGCCACCATGAGCCTGGACGACATGATCAACGAGGGCGTGCGTCGCGCCTACAACAACCCGGACAACGTCCTGCGCGCCTCGATCCTGGCCGACCCGGCCGGTGCCCGCAAGAACACCAAGGACAACACCCCGGCGGTGATCCACTACCAGATCGTCCCGGGCGACACCGTGGAGATCGACGTCGCGGCCAAGGGCGGCGGCTCGGAGAACAAGTCGAAGATGGGCATGCTCAACCCGTCCGACTCGATCGTCGACTGGGTGCTGAAGACCGTGCCGGAAATGGGCGCCGGCTGGTGCCCGCCGGGCATGCTGGGCATCGGCATCGGCGGTACCGCCGAGAAGGCCGCCCTGCTGGCCAAGGAATCGCTGATGGAAGAGATCGACATCCATGAGCTGAAGAAGCGCGGCCCGCAGAACCGCATCGAGGAGCTGCGCCTCGAGCTGTTCGACAAGGTCAACCAGCTGGGCATCGGTGCCCAGGGTCTCGGCGGCCTGACCACCGTCCTCGACGTGAAGATCAAGGACTACCCGACCCACGCCGCCTCGCTGCCGGTGTGCATCATCCCCAACTGCGCAGCCACCCGTCACGCCCACTTCGTGCTGGACGGCTCCGGCCCGGCCGAGCTGACCCCGCCGCCGCTGGACGCCTACCCGGAAATCGTCTGGGAAGCCGGCCCGAGCGCCCGCCGCGTCAACCTCGACACCATCACCCCGGAAGAAGTGCAGAGCTGGAAGCCGGGCGAAACCGTCCTGCTCAACGGCAAGATGCTGACCGGCCGCGACGCCGCGCACAAGCGCATGGTCGACATGCTCAACGCCGGCCAGGAGCTGCCGGTGGACCTCAAGGGCCGCTTCATCTACTACGTCGGCCCGGTCGATCCGGTGCGTGACGAAGTGGTCGGCCCGGCCGGCCCGACCACCGCGACCCGCATGGACAAGTTCACCCGCCAGATCCTCGAGCAGACCGGTCTGCTGGGCATGATCGGCAAGTCCGAGCGCGGCCCGATCGCCATCGACGCGATCCGCGACAACAAGGCCGTGTACCTGATGGCCGTCGGCGGCGCCGCCTACCTGGTCGCCCAGGCGATCAAGAAGGCCGAGGTGCTGGCCTTCCCGGAGCTGGGCATGGAAGCGATCTACGAATTCGAGGTCAAGGACATGCCGGTCACCGTGGCGGTCGACGCCAACGGCGAGTCGGTGCACATCACCGGCCCGCAGATCTGGAAGCAGAAGATCGCCGACAGCTTGGCGGTGGAAGTGAAGTAAGCTTCCGCAAGCGCGAAGAAAACCCCGGAGCGGCCCTGCCCTCCGGGGTTTTCCTTTTTCAGCGCCAGCGGTCGAGCAGGTTGACCACCAGGCGATCCAGCCAGCCCCACAGGCGCTGCGAGACGCGCATGACCAGCGGCCGGGCGCGCCAGTCGTCGAGGTCGATCTCGCGGCTCTGCGCGAAATCGGCGACGAAGCTCTCCTCGAGATCGGCGGTCAGCTGCGGGTCGTGCGCCTCGAGATTGGCCTCCAGGTTGAAGCGCAGCGTCCAGTGGTCGAAGTTGCACGAGCCGATGCTCAGCCAGTCGTCCACCAGCACCGCCTTGAGGTGCAGGAAGCGCGGCTGGTACTCGAAGATGCGCACCCCGCTCCTCAGCAGCCGCGGGTAGTAGCGCTGTCCGGCGAAGCGCACCGGCGCATGGTCGGTGATGCGGCTGGACAGCAGCAGGCGCACGTCGACGCCGCGCTCGGCCGCCTTGCGCAGCGCCTTGCGCACCCGCCAGCTGGGCAGGAAATAGGGCGTGGCCAGCCAGATGCGCGTACGCGCATGGCCGAGGTTGCGCAGCAGCGAGCGCAGGATGTCGCGGTGCTGCACGGCGTCGGCGTAGGCCACCCGGCCGAGGCCGGCGCCCGGCAGCGGGCGCGGCGGCAAGTGCGCCGACGGACGCACGTGGGGGCGCCAGGCGCAGTCGTCGTCGCAGGCCTGCCACAGGCGCTCGAACAGGGTCTGCCAGTCGGCCACCAGCGGCCCGGCCATCTCCACCATCAGCTCGTGCCAGCGATCGCCGGCCGGCTCGGGCCGCCAGAAATCGTCGGTGGCGCCGGTGCCGCCGACCCAGGCGCGCTGCCCGTCGACCAGCAGCAGCTTGCGGTGGTCGCGGTAGCAGTTGGCCACTCCACGCCGCCAGCCGAGCGGGTTGTACAGACGCAGCTGCACGCCGGCCTGGCGCAGCTGCGTGCTCAGGCGTGCGCCTAGGCGCCGGCTGCCGAAGGCGTCGAACAGACAGCGCACCGCCACGCCGCGGCGGGCGGCGGCGCTCAGGCAGGCGACCAGATGCTCGGCGCAGGCGCCGGCCTCGACCAGATACAGCTCCAGTTCCACCTGCCGCTCGGCTCCCTCGATGGCGGCGAGCAGGCGGGGGAAGAACTGCTCGCCGTCGATCAGCAACTCGAAACGGTTGCCGCCGCGCCAGGGAAAGACGGTCTGGGTCATGGCGCGCCGGGATGGGGCAGGATGGTCGGGCTGGGCATCGGCTCCTCGGACGACAGTGGCTCAGCGCACCATAGCCGTCCGTTCGTCGGGGCTCAAGACACCCGCCCCGCAAACGACGACGCCGGCGGGCCCGAAGGCGCCGCCGGCGTCGGTCTGGCCGCAGAGACTCAGCGCGGCAGGGTGTAGTCGGCCGGCCCCATCAGGTCCATGCCGCACTCGAGCTGGCCGATCCAGTCGAGGAAGGTGTTGATCATCGCCTTGCCGACGAAGGGACGGCCGTGCTGCGGCACGATCATCTCGACATCCATCTTGCGCACCATGTCGGCCCACAGGCGGCAGACCTTGTTGCTGGCCATGTAGCGGCGGTGGAAGCCTTCCATGCTCGACAGGTGGGCGGCGAAGTCGGTGACCGGCTGCGCATCCTCGACCAGCGAGGCGCCCATGTCGCCGGAGAACAGGATCTTGCTGATCGGATCGTAGAGCTGGAAGTTGCCCACCGAGTGCAGGAAGTGCGCCGGCACCGCCTTGAGCTGGCAGTTGCCCAGCGGCAGCGACTGGCCGCGATCGGGCAGCGCGATGATGCGGTCGTAGGTGGAGATGCCATGGCTGACGGCCAGGTAGTTGGCGGTCAGGTGCGGCAGGAAGCGCGCCCACAGGCGCGAGCAGATGACCTTGGCCTTGGTGTGCAGCAGCCACTTGTCCAGGGCGGCGATGATGTCCGGGTCCTGGTGCGAGGCGAAGATGTAGGTCAGGTCCTGCACCGGAATGTGCTTGGACAGCTCCAGCGACAGGGGGGTGTAGGTCAGGTCGCCGCCCGGATCGAGCAGCATGTATTGCTCGTTGTCGACGATCAGGAACTGGTTGGTCTGTACACCTTCGCCGGTGACCAGATCATCGAAACACAGGCACTGGTGGGCGCCGTTATCAAACAGGACTATGGGCTCGCGACGCATGGCTACCTCGAATTCTCGGTTTGGCGGAGCTTAACGGAGCCGGGTTGCAACTTCACTGATTTGCATCAAGCGCGCCAGCGCCGCCGCAGGCGCTGCCACTCTACGCCGCGGGCGACGGGCAGGTTGCGCGGGCGGTCACAGAAGCATCACCGCCGCGTCACCGGGCAGCAATGCGCGCTTGCCAGCATGGCCGTGCACACAACAAGCCAGCGGCCGCCACGGCTGCCCGGAGGTTCTGCATGTCCGCCACTGCACTATCCCGCGACGCCAGCCCCACCCGCCGCCTGCAGGCCGAGCGCCTGCACGGCACCGAAGCCCTGTTCGAGGCCCAGGCCCTGCGCTACCGCGTGTTCGGCGAGGAGTTCGGCGCGCGCCTGGAAGGCGCCGAGCTGGGCCTGGACTGCGACGGCTTCGACGTCCACTGCAGCCATCTGGGCGTGCGCGACCTGGCCAGCGGCGAGCTGGTCGCCACCACCCGCCTGCTCGACCACCACACCGCGCGCAAGCTGGGCCGCTACTACAGCGAGGGCGAATTCCGCCTGCACGGCCTCGGCCGCCTCGAGGGGCCGACCCTGGAGATCGGCCGCACCTGCGTCGCCGCCGCCTACCGCAACGGTGCCACCATCGCCGTGCTGTGGGGCGCACTGGCGGAGATCCTCAACGAGGGCGGCTACCGCTACCTGCTGGGCTGCGCCAGCATCCCCATGCGCGACGGCGGCATCCAGGCCCGTGCGGTGATGCAGCGCCTGCGCGAGCGCCACCTGTGCACCGAGCACCTGCGCGCCGAACCGCGCCAGCCGCTGCCGGAGCTGGCGGTGCCGGACAACCTCACCGCCGAGCTGCCGCCGCTGCTCAAGGCCTACATGCGCCTGGGCGCGAAGATCTGCGGCGAGCCGTGCTGGGACCCGGACTTCCAGGTCGCCGACGTGTTCATCCTGCTCAAGCGCGACGAACTGTGCCCGCGCTACGCCCGCCACTTCAAGGCGGCCGGCTGATGCGCCGCCTGCGCCTGTATGCACGCCTGCTGCGCCTGTTCGCCGTGCTCGCCGAGGGCGCACTGCTGGGCGCCTGGGTCGGCCTGCGCGAGCGCCTCGGCGGCGCGCCCATGGCCCTGCGCCAGCGCCTGACCTGGCGCTTCATGCGCCGCCTGCAGGCCGCCCTGCCGTTCAGCGTGCAGGTGCGCGGCCGGCTGCCGGACACCCCGGTGCTGTGGCTGGCCAACCACGTGTCCTGGGTCGACATCGCCGTGCTCGGCGCCCTGCGCCCGCTGTCGTTCCTCGCCAAGGCCGAGGTGGCCGCCTGGCCGCTGGCCGGCTGGCTGGCGCGCCAGGCCGGCACCCTGTTCATCCGCCGCGGCGGCGGCGACAGCCTCGACCTCGGTCGCCAGTTGGCCGGCCACCTGCAGCACGGCCGCCACCTGGCGATCTTCCCCGAGGGCACCAGCTCCGACGGCAGCGGCGTGCTGCGCTTCCACCCGCGCCTGCTCGCCGCCGCCGTCGACAGCGGCGCCGCCGTGCAGCCGGTGGCGCTGCGCTACCGGCGCGCCG
>NZ_SSTC01000115.1 GCF_004801855.1 Pseudomonas sp. A-1
GATCCGGCGGCGCGGCCGCCTGGCGCTCGGCCGCCGGCGTGGCGGCGCGGCCCGGCTCCGGGGCGGAATCGCGGGAATCGCAGGCACTGAGCAGGCTCAGCGCGAGAGCCAGAAGCAATCCTTTGTTCAACATGGCGGGCTCGCAGATCGGGGACGCGGGAGCTGCGACTATAGCCGAAGGGCCTGGCGCTCAGGGGCGGCCTGCGCGCAAGCGTCGAGTCGTGCACACCTTTATACTGGCGCGCCTGCCATGGAGCCGCGATGAACGCCCTTGCCGACGCCTGGCGTCACGCCCCCACCCGGCAGCGGGTGGGGGCGCTGGCCGCCCCGATGATCCTCTCCAACCTGTCGGTGCCGCTGGTGGCGCTGGTCGACAGCGCGGTGGTCGGCCACCTGCCGCACGCCCACCAGCTCGGCGCCGCCGCGGTCGGCGGCAGCCTGTACAGCCTGCTGGTGTGGACCTTCGGCTTCCTGCGCATGGGTACCACCGGCTTCGCCGCCCAGGCCAGCGGGCGCGGCGACGGCGGCGCCCTGCGCGCCCTGCTCGCCCAGGGCCTGCTGCTCGCCGGCCTGTTCGCCCTGCTGGCCGGCCTGCTGGTGGTGCCGCTGCTGCCGCTGCTGCTCGGCCTGATGCAGGCGGGCGCGGAGCTGGACGCCCTGGCCCGCGACTACCTGCACATCCGCCTGTTCGGCCTGCCGGCGGCACTGGCCAGCTACGCGCTGATCGGCTGGCTGCTCGGCAGCCAGAACGCCCGCGCGCCGCTGGCCATGCTGCTGACCACCAACCTGCTCAACGTGGCCCTGGTGGTGTGGTTCGTCCATGGCCTCGACTGGGGTGTGGCCGGCGCGGCGCGCGCCTCGGTGCTGGCCGAATGGAGCGGCGCGCTGCTCGGCCTGTATCTCGCTCGCCGGCGCCTGGGCGAATACGCCGGGCGCGCCGACTGGCCGGCGCTGCGCCGCTGGGCCGGCTGGCGGGCGTTGCTGGCGGTCAACCGCGACATCTTCCTGCGCACCCTGGCGCTGCAGGGGGTGTTCCTGCTGGTCACCGTGCAGGGCACCCGCCTGGGCGACGCCACGGTGGCGGCCAACGCCCTGCTGCTCAACGGCCTGCTGCTCACCGCCCACGCCCTCGACGGCCTGGCCCATGCGCTGGAGGCGCTGTGCGGCCACGCCCTGGGGGCGCGCGACCGCCTGGCGCTGCGCCGCAGCCTGTGGCTGGCCGGCAGCTGGTCGCTGCTCGCCAGCCTCGGCTTCGCCGCCTTCTTCCTGTTCGCCGGCACCTGGTTCGTCGACCTGCAGACCGACATCGCCGCGGTGCGCGCCATCGCCCACGCCCACCTGCCGTTCCTCGCCGTCCTGCCGCTGCTGGCGGTGTGGAGCTACCTGCTCGACGGCCTGTTCATCGGCGCCACCCGCGCCCGGGAAATGCGCGACGCCATGCTGCTGGCACTGGCCCTCGCCCTGCCGCTGGCCTGGTGGCTGCAGGGCCTCGGCAACGCCGGACTGTGGCTGGCCTTCCTCGCCTTCATGGCGCTGCGCGGCCTGATCCTCGGCGCCAGCGCCTGGCGCATCGAGCGGCGCGACGGCTGGATCGCGGCGACCTGAGCCCGGCGCGGCGAGCTGCTAGAATGCCGCCCCGTTTCCCTGTCCGCTGCCCGCCATGTCCAGCTCCCCGCTTCCCGCCTCCCCCCGCGTCGCCGTGATCGGCGGCGGCCCCGCCGGCCTGATGGCCGCCGAAGTGCTCGCCGCCGGCGGCGCGCAGGTGGAGCTGTTCGACGCCATGCCCTCGCTGGGCCGCAAGTTCCTGCTCGCCGGCGTCGGCGGCATGAACATCACCCACGCCGAGCCGAAGGCGGCCTTCGTGCAGCGCTACGGCGCGCGCGCCGCCGAGATCGGCCGCCTGCTGGAGGAGTTCGACGCCGACGCCCTGCGCGCCTGGATCCACGCTCTCGGCATCGACACCTTCGTCGGCAGCTCCGGGCGGGTGTTTCCCAGCGACATGAAGGCCGCGCCGCTGCTGCGCGCCTGGCTGCGTCGCCTGCGCGAGCAGGGCGTCGCACTGCACCCCCGTGCGCGCTGGCTGGGCTGGGACGCATCCGGCGCGCTGCGCATCGCCACGCCCGAGGGCGCGCGCAGCATCGAAGCCGGTGCCGTGGTGCTGGCCCTCGGCGGCGGCAGCTGGGCGCGCCTGGGCTCGGACGGCGCCTGGGTGCCGCTGCTGGAGCAGCGCGGCGTCGCGGTGGCGGCGCTCAAGCCGAGCAACTGCGGCTTCGAGGTGGCGGGCTGGACGGCATTCTTCCGCGACAAGTTCGCCGGCGCGCCGGTCAAGCCGGTGGCGATCAGTCTCGATGGCAGCGCCCCGCGTCAGGGCGAGTTCGTGGTCACCGCCAGCGGCGTGGAAGGCAGCCTGATCTATGCGCTGTCGGCGCCGATCCGCGAACAGATCGACAACGCTGGCCGCGCCGTGATCCATCTGGACCTGCTGCCCAACCGCTCCCGCGAGCAGGTCGCCGCAGCGCTGAACAAACCGCGCGGCTCGCGCTCGCTGGCCCGCCATCTGGCCGGCCTGGGCATCGACGGCGTGCGCGCCGGCCTGCTGCGCGAGCTGACCGACGCCGCCACCTTCCAGGACATGACTCGCCTGGCCGCAGCGATCAAGGCGCTGCCGCTGGAACTGGTCCGCGCGCGCCCGCTGGACGAGGCGATCAGCAGCGCCGGCGGCGTGCCGTTCGCGGCGCTGGACGCCAACCTGATGCTGAGTGAACTGCCGGGGGTGTTCTGCGCCGGCGAGATGCTCGACTGGGAGGCGCCGACCGGCGGCTACCTGCTGACCGCCTGCTTCGCCAGCGGCCGGGCGGCCGGACTGGGCGCGCTACGCTGGCTGGCGCGGCGCTGAGCACTGCGTCGTGATCGTGCCCACGCTCCGCGTGAGCACGACTCCCGGGACGCTCCGCGTCCCCTAGCGGCGGCCCCCGGGACGCGGGAGCGCCCCGTGCAGCATTCCCACGCGGGAGCGTGGGAACGATCAATCGCGCCAGCGCCATGAAAAACGCCGCCGCCCTCTCGGGCCGGCGGCGTTTTTCGCAACAGGAAAGGACCTCAGCGGCGCTTGTCCTTCTTCTTCTTCTCGGCCTTCTTGTGGTGGCTCATCAGGCGGCGCTTCTTGTTCACCTGGCGCACCGTGAGGGTGTTCTTCTTGCCCTCGTAGGGGTTCTCGCCGCCCTTGAACTCGATGCGGATCGGCGTGCCGACCAGCTTGAGCACCCGGCGGTAGGTGTTCTCCAGGTAGCGCGAGTAGGCGCGCGGCACCGCGTCGACCTGGTTGCCATGGATCACGATCAGCGGCGGGTTGGCACCACCCAGGTGGGCATAGCGCAGCTTGATGCGCCGACCGTTGACCAGCGGCGGCTGGTGGGTGCTGACCGCATCCTCGAGGATCTGGGTCAGGTAGCTGGTCGGCCAGCGGGTCACCGCCGAGCGGAACGACTCCTGCACCGACTTGTACAGGTGGCCGACGCCGGTGCCGTGCAGCGCGGAGATGAAGTGGATGTCGGCGAAGTCGACGAACTGCAGACGGCGCTCCAGCTCGGTCTTCACCCGGTCGCGCTCGTGGCTGTCCATGCCGTCCCACTTGTTCAGCGCGATGACCAGCGCACGGCCGGTCTCCAGCACGAAGCCGAGCAGGTTGAGGTCGTGGTCGACCACCCCCTCGCGGGCGTCCATGACGAAGATCACCACGTTGGCGTCCTGGATCGCCTGCAGGGTCTTCACCACCGAGAACTTTTCCACCGCCTCGAAGATCTTGCCACGGCGACGCACGCCGGCAGTGTCGATCAGGGTGTACTTGGCCTCGTCACGCTCGAAGGGGATGTAGATGCTGTCGCGGGTGGTGCCGGCCTGATCGTAGACGATCACCCGCTCCTCGCCGAGCATGCGGTTGACCAGGGTCGACTTGCCGACGTTGGGCCGGCCGATGATGGCGATCTTGATCCCGGAGTGCTCGTCCGGGCCGGGAATGCGCTGCTTCGGCTCGGCCGGAGCGCCCTCCTCGCCAGCTTCGCCTTCGGCGAACTCGTCCTCCTCGCCCTCGTCCCTGGGGAACTCGCCCAGCGCGGCCTGCAGCAGGGCGTTGACGCCACGGCCGTGGGCGGCGGCGACCGGGAAGGCGTCGCCGATCGCCAGCGGGCTGAACTCGGCACGGGCGATGTCCGGGTCGACGGTGTCGACCTTGTTGGCGACCAGGAAGGTGCGCTTGTTGTTCTTGCGCAGGTGCTCGGCGATCATCTGGTCGGCGGCGGTCATGCCGGCGCGCGAGTCGACCATGAACAGCACGGCGTCGGCTTCCTCGATGGCCTGCAGCGACTGCTCGGCCATCTTGGCGTCGATGCCTTCCTCGTCGCCGGAGATGCCCCCGGTGTCGATGACGATGTAGGTGCGACCCTGCCACTTCGCCTCGCCGTACTTGCGGTCACGGGTCAGGCCGGCGTAGTCGGCGACGATGGCGTCGCGGCTCTTGGTCAGGCGGTTGAACAGGGTGGACTTGCCGACGTTGGGGCGTCCCACCAGAGCGATAACGGGAACCATGCGGCTCTCCATGGGTGATTCGTGAAAAACACAACGGCCGCTGCAGTCTAGTCAGTTGCAGCGGCCGCTCACAGGTGTACCGCCTCCCGGCGGTACCTTCAGCGCAGGGTGTAGGCCACCAGCTTGCCGCTGTTGCCGTAGGCGTACAGCCAGTCGCCGACCACCAGCGGGCGGGCGCGCAGGCCGTCGCTGTCGACCCGCACGCGACCGACGAAGCGGCCGTCCACCTGGCTCAGCAGGTGCAGGTAGCCTTCCAGGTCGCCCACCGCGACGTTGCTGGAGAACACCGCCGGGCTGGTCAGCTGGCGACGCGCCAGGGCGTCGTTGCTCCACAGCGCCGAGGTCGAGCGCTCGTCGATGCCCTCGACGGTGCCGCCGGCCTGGCTGACGTAGATGTTGCCGAAGCCGGTGGCCACGCCGACGTAGCTGGACGCCTGGCGCTGCCACAGCGGACGGCCGCTCATCAGGTCGAGCGCGGCCAGCTGGCCCTGGTAGGTCACCACGTAGAGGGTGCCGCCGGACAGCAGCAGGCCGCCGTCGATGTCGACCATGCGCTCCAGTTCGGAGCGACCCTGCGGCACGGCCACGCGCTGCTCCCACACCGGGATGCCGCGCTGCACGTCGAGGGCGATCACCTTGCCGCTGGACAGGCCGGCCACCGCCAGCTGGTTGGTCACCACCGGCGCACCGGTGCCGCGCAGGGTCAGCACCGCCGGGGTGCTCTCGTAGCTCCACAGGCGCTCGCCGCTGGTGGCGTCGAGGGCGACCAGGCGGTCGTCCTGGGTCTGCACCACCACCACGTTGCCGTTGCTGGCCGGCGCGGCCAGCACCTCGCTGCCCACCGGGGCGCGCCACTTCACTTCGCCGCTGGCGCTGTCGAGGGCGATCACCTGGCCCTTGAGGGTGCCGACCAGCACCAGGCCGTAGCCGGCGCCGACGCCACCGGAAACCGGCTTGTCCAGCTCGGTCTCCCACAGCACCTTGCCGGTCTCGCGGTTCATCGCCACCACCAGGCCTTCGATGTCCGCGGCGAACAGGCTGTCGCCCTCGGCGGCCAGCTCCAGCTGGTTCCAGGTCTCACCCTGGCCTTCGCCGATGGAACGGCTCCACTGCTTGTCCAGGCGCACTTCCTCGGCGAACTTCTCCAGCTCGGCCGGCGGCAGCTCCTTGGTCGAGTTGCTGCTGCAGCCGGCGGCGAGCACCGCCGTGGCCAGCATTACCGCATGAGTCCAGCGCATCATCAGGCGTCTCCGTCGGCCAGGTCGTCCAGCTTGATCTGCAGCGTGCCGAGGCCCGCCTCCTGCGGCAGCGCGGCACGCGCCTTCTCGTAGGCGCTGCGCGCCTCGGCGCCGCGGCCCAGACGGACCAGCAGGTCGCCGCGCAGTTCCTCGCGGCCGGCGACGAAGGCCGGCGCGGCCTCGCCGGCCAGCAGGCCGAGGGCTTCCTCGGCCTTGTCCTGGGCGGCCAGCACGCGGGCCAGACGCTGGCGCGCGACTTCGCCGAGGGTGGCGTCGACAGGCTTGTCGAGCACCTTGCGCAGCTCGCCGGCGGCCTCGTCGAGGCGGCCGTTGTCCACCGCCACCTTGGCCACCAGCAGGCTGGCGTACTGGGCGTAGTGGCTGCCGGCGAAGTCCTTGTTCAGCTTGCCGGCCAGGTCGCTGACCTTGCCGGCATCCGGCTCGCCCGGAGCGCTCAGGGTGACGTCCACCAGCTGCTGGTAGAGCGCGGAGGCGGCGTAGCTCTGGTTGGCCTGGTGGTTCTGCCAGGCCTGCCAGCCGAACACGCCGACCAGCGCCAGGGCGCCGCCGACCAGCAGCGGCTTGCCGTTGCGCTGCCACCAGTCCCTGATTACCGCCAGTTCTTCTTCTTCGGTACGCGAGGTCACCGCGGTCACTCCCTAGATCGATTCAGGTTCAGGCTTGCGCCAGGCAAGCCGCGAGATGCGCGCTCAGCGCATCCCAGGCAATGGTTTGCTGGGCGGCATCGCCGCGCAGCGGCTTGAGGCCGACCACCTGCTGGTTCAGCTCGTCCTCGCCGAGGATCAGGGCGAACAGCGCACCGCTCTTGTCGGCCTTCTTCAGCTGGCTCTTGAAGCTGCCGGCGCCGGCGTTGACCACCAGGCGCAGGCCCGGCACGGCGTCGCGCAGCTGCTCGGAGAGCTTCAGCGCGGCCAGTTCGGCGGCCTCGCCGAAGGCGGCCAGGTAGACGTCGACCTGGCGGGCCAGTTCGGCCGGCACCTTGTCGAGGGTCTCGATCAGCAGCACCAGGCGCTCGACGCCCATGGCGAAGCCCACCGCCGGGGTCGGCTTGCCGCCGAGCTGCTCGACCAGGCCGTCGTAGCGGCCGCCGGCGCACACGGTGCCCTGGGCGCCGAGCTTGTCGGTGGTCCACTCGAACACGGTCTTGCCGTAGTAGTCGAGGCCGCGCACCAGCTTGGGATTGAGCACGTAGGGGATGCCGGCGGCGTCCAGACGCGCCTTCAGGCCCGCGAAGTGCACGCGCGACTCCTCGGACAGGTAGTCGGCCAGCTTGGGGGCGTCGACCAGCAGCGCCTGGGTATCCGGATTCTTGCTGTCGAGGATGCGCAGCGGGTTGCTGGCCAGGCGACGCTGACTGTCCTCGTCGAGCTGCTCGAAGCGCGCCGACAGGTATTCGACCAGCGCCTCGCGGTAGCGCGCGCGGTCGTCGCTGCTGCCCAGGCTGTTGAGCTCCAGCTGCACCGCGTCGCGGATGCCCAGCACGCCCCACAGGCGCCAGGTCAGCACGATCAGCTCGGCGTCGACGTCCGGGCCGTCGAAGTTGAACAGCTCCACGCCGATCTGGTGGAACTGGCGGTAGCGGCCTTTCTGCGGGCGCTCGTGGCGGAACATCGGGCCGATGTACCACAGCTTCTGCGGCTGGCCGCCGCCGATCAGGCCGTGCTCCTGCACCGCGCGCACGCAGGAGGCGGTGCCTTCCGGGCGCAGGGTCAGCGAGTCGCCGTTGCGGTCCTCGAAGGTGTACATCTCCTTCTCGACGATGTCGGTGACCTCGCCGATGGAGCGCTTGAACAGGTCGGTGAACTCGACGATCGGCATGCGGATCTGCCGGTAGCCGTAGCCGTCGAGCAGGCCGGCGACGCTGTTCTCGAGATGGCGCCAGAGCGGGGTCTGCTCCGGCAGGATGTCGTTCATGCCACGGATGGCCTGGATGTTCTTGCTCACGGAAATTCCTTAGCTGCGGGCGATCAGGCTGGCGTCGGCCGCAGCCTTCTCCGCCGCCTTCTGGCGGATCAGCTTCTCCAGCTCGTCGACCAGGTTGTCGTTGTCCAGCTTGTGCGCCGGCTTGCCGTCGATGTAGACCAGATTCGGGGTGCCGCCGGTGAGGCCGACGTGGGCCTCCTTGGCCTCGCCCGGGCCGTTGACCACGCAGCCGATCACCGCCACGTCGAGCGGCACCAGCAGGTCCTCGACGCGCTGCTCCAGCTCGTTCATGGTCTTGACCACGTCGAAGTTCTGCCGCGAGCAGCTCGGGCAGGCGATGAAGTTGATGCCGCGCGAACGCAGGTGCAGCGACTTGAGGATGTCGAAGCCGACCTTGATCTCCTCGACCGGATCGGCAGCCAGCGACACGCGGATGGTGTCGCCGATGCCCTCGGCGAGCAGCATGCCCAGACCCACCGCCGACTTGACGGTGCCCGAGCGCAGGCCGCCGGCCTCGGTGATGCCCAGATGCAGCGGCTGCTCGATCTGCCCGGCGAGCAGGCGGTAGGCACCGACCGCCATGAACACGTCGGAGGCCTTGACGCTGACCTTGAAGTCCTGGAAGTCCAGACGGTCGAGATGGTCGACATGGCGCAGCGCGGATTCGACCAGCGCCTCGGGAGTCGGCTCGCCGTACTTCTTCTGCAGGTCCTTCTCCAGCGAACCGGCGTTGACGCCGATACGGATCGGGATGCCCTTGTCGCGGGCGGCATCGACCACCGCGCGCACGCGGTCCTCGCGGCCGATGTTGCCCGGGTTGATGCGCAGGCAGTCGACGCCCAGCTCGGCGACGCGCAGGGCGATCCGGTAGTCGAAGTGGATGTCGGCGACCAGCGGCACGCGGACCTGCTGCTTGATGCGGCCGAAGGCCTCGGCGGCGTCCATGTCGGGCACCGAGACGCGCACGATGTCGGCGCCGGCGTCTTCCAGGCGACGGATCTGCGCCACGGTGGCGGCGACGTCGCAGGTGTCGGTGTTGGTCATGCTCTGCACCGAGATCGGCGCATCGCCGCCGACCAGTACCGAGCCGACGCGGATCTGCCGCGACTTGCGGCGCACAATCGGGGAATGGCAGTGCATGTTACTGTCCCAGCTTGATGCGGGCGGTGCCGCTGGCGGTCATGTTCTTGCGGTGCTCGACCGGCTCGCCGTTGTAGCGCACCTGGGCGACCCGGGCATTGCCCAGGCGCAGTTCGAGCGGCGCCTTGCCGGCCAGCTGCAGGCTGTCGCCGGCGCGCTTGACGGTGCTGACCAGCACCCGGCCGTTGGCGTCGGTGACCTGGGTCCAGCAGTCGGCGCTGAAGCTGAGCTGCACCAGGCCCTCGCCGGCAGCGACCTGCGGCGCCGGCGCCGCGGGCTCGGCCGCGGGCGGGACCTCGGCAGCGGGGGCGACGGC
>NZ_SSTC01000116.1 GCF_004801855.1 Pseudomonas sp. A-1
TGGGCACGCTCTCGCCGGCGGTGGCCGCGGCCGGGCTGCCTGTCGGCGCCGGCCCAGTTCCGGCCAGTGGCCAGCCGGCCTGGGCCGGCTGGGGGGCGAAGGCCGCCGCCGTCTCGGTCGGCAGCTGGCCGGCCTGCTCGATCAGTGCCAGGCGCCGGCGGATCTCGTCGAGGGCATCGACAGCCTGCTCCGTGCGGGCGGCCAGCTCCTCCGTGGCGACATCCGGCGTGGCCGCCGCCAGCGGCTGGCCGGCGGGCAGGGGGAGCAGGACGCTGTTGTCCGGCAGGGGAGCTGGCTGCAGCAGGTCTGCCGTCGGGCTGGCGGCCGCTGCCCGGGGTGGCGCTGCCTCAGTGGGCGACCGCTCTGCGCCGATGCCGCTGGCCGGATCCGCCGCGCTGGCGCCGGGGGCGGCCGGAGCGCTGCCCGCCGCCTGCTGCAGATGGCGGGCGAAGCTGTCTTCGCTGGCGGCCGGTTTCTGGCTGCTGCGCGGCTGGGCGGCGGCGAGGTTGCCGGCGCCGATGATGCTGATGTCCATGGGGCTGCTCACCGGCCGCTGCCGGAAGTGGAGGTGAAGGCGCTGCCGCGCAGGCGCAGCTGGGCGCTCAGCTCGTCGGTGATGCGCTGCTGGCTGCGGCTGTCGCGCAACTGCTCGGCCTGGGCGCGCCGGTCGACCAGGGTGTGGTAGGAGTTCAGCTTGCGCTGCTGCTCCAGCCACTGCTGCTGGCGCTGGCTGACCTGACGCTGCTGCTCGTTCAGGCTCAGGCGGGCGCGGTCGATGGCATTGTCCAGGGTGCCGAGGAAGGCCTGGTAGTTGAGCAGGCTGGCCGGCTCCATGCCTTCCTGCATGGCCTGCTGCAGGCCGCGGGCGTATTCCTGGCGGTAGTGCTGCAGGGTGTCCAGCTGCCCCTGCGCCTGCTGCTGGCTGCGCCGCGCGCCGGCCAGCTGGCGGCCGGCGTTGTCGACGGCCTCGCGGGTCAGCTCGATCAGGGTGTCGAGTGCGGATGAGCGGGACATGCCGGATCACCTCTCCATCAGGTCAGGCCCCGGAGACCAGGGCGGAAAGTTGCTGCAGGGTTTCCGCGATGCCGGCGCGTTCGTCGATGCGCTGCTGGAGGAAGCGCTCCAGACGCGGATACAGGTTGACCGCGTGATCGAGCTGCGGGTCGTGGCCAGCCACGTAGGCGCCGACGCTGATCAGGTCGCGGTTGCGCTGGTAGCGCGACAGCGCCTGCTTGAACTGCTGGGCGCGGCGGCGCTGGCCGTCGTCGACGATGGCGGTCATCGCCCGGCTGATCGACGCCTCGATGTCGATGGCCGGATAGTGGCCGCTCTCGGCCAGCTGGCGCGACAGTACCACGTGGCCGTCGAGGATGGCTCGCGCCGAGTCGGCGATCGGGTCCTGCTGGTCGTCGCCTTCGCTGAGCACGGTATAGAAGGCGGTGATCGAGCCGCCGCCGCGCGGGCCGTTGCCGGTCTTCTCCACCAGCCGGGGCAGCTTGGCGAACACCGAGGGCGGGTAGCCCTTGGTCGCCGGCGGCTCGCCGATGGCCAGGGCGATCTCGCGCTGGGCCATGGCGTAGCGGGTCAGCGAGTCCATGATCAGCAGCACGTCGCGGCCCTGGTCGCGGAAGTCCTCGGCCAGGCGGGTGGCGTAGGCGGCGCCCTGCAGGCGCTTGAGCGGCGAGGTGTCGGCGGGCGCGGCGACCACCACGGCGCGGCGGCGGCCTTCCGGGCCCAGGATGTTGTCGATGAAGTCCTGCACCTCGCGGCCGCGTTCGCCGATCAGGCCGACCACGATCACGTCGGCGCGGGTGAAGCGCGCCATCATGCCGAGCAGCACCGACTTGCCGACGCCGGAGCCGGCGAACAGGCCCATGCGCTGGCCGCGGCCGACGCTGAGCAGGCCGTTGATGGCGCGGATGCCGACGTCGATCTGCTCCTCGATGGGCGCGCGGTTGAGCGGGTTGATCGGTTCGGTGGCCAGCGGCGCGTAGTGGCAGTCCTCCGGCAGCGGCAGTCCGTCCAGCGGCTGGCCGCCGCCGTCGAGCACCCGGCCGAGCAGCGCGCTGCCCAGCGGGAAGCGCCGCGCGCTCTCGCGCTCGCCGGCGCTGTCGGCGAGGGGGAACACCCGTGCGCCGGGCAGCAGGCCGCTGATCTCCTCCAGCGGCATGAGGAACAGCTTCTCGCCGGCGAAGCCGACCACCTCGGCCTCGGCGCAGCTGGGCTGCTGCCGGGCAGCGCCGCGCGGCGACAGCTCGATGCGGCACACGCCGCCCAGCGGCACCTGCAGGCCGGTGGCTTCCAGCACCATGCCGGTGGCGCGGATAACCCGGCCGCTGGCGCTGTAGCGCGGCGTCGCGGCGATGCGCCGGCTGACGCTGGCCAGGGTCTGCTGCCAGTGCTGCTGATGCGGATTGGCCTGCATGGGCTCAGACTCCCATGTCTGCGACGTGGCTGGCGTCGTCCGCCTGCTGGCGGTGGCGGATCTGCGCCACCAGGGCTTCCCAGCGCCGCTCGCGGGTGGCGTCCAGTTCGCCGCTGCCGGCGCTGGCGCGGCAGCCGCCGCGCGACAGTTCGCTGTCCGGTTGCAGGCGCCAGCCGGCGGCCTCCAGCTCGTCGCCGAGCTGGGCCTTGACCAGCACGAGGTCGGCCGGATGCAGCCACAGGCGCGGCTGGCCGCTCAGTGCCGGTTCGCTGTGCAGCAATTCGCGGACGATCTCGAGGATCTGTTCGGGGTGCGCCGCCAGGGCCTCGCCGGCCAGCTGGCGGCCGGTGACCAGGGCCAGGTCGACCAGTTGCGCGGCGATCCGTTCGTCGAGCTGGGCGAGGGCGGCGCCGAACTGCGCGGCCAGGCCCTGCAGCGGCTGCAGGGTCTGCTGCAGCTGCTGCTGCAGCTCGGCCTCGCCGGCGCGCCGGCCTTCCTCGAGGCCGGCCGCGTAGCCGGCTTCGCGGCCCTCGGCGAAGCCGTCGCGGTAGCCCTGCTCGCGGGCCTGCTGCTGGGCCTGCTCGCGCAGCGCCTGCAGTTCGGCGTTGCGCCTGAAGGCCGCCTGGCGCAGGGCTTCCTGGCGCTGCGCTTCGCGCTGCTGGCGCGTGGCCTCGCCGGCGCTGCCCAGTTCGTCCATCTGCCAGGGGCGCCACTGCTCCCCGACGTGCGGCGGCCGGCGGTCAGACATAGGAGTCGTCCCCGCCGCCGAGCACGATCTCGCCGCTGTCGGCCAGGCGGCGGACTATCTGCAGGATCGCCTTCTGCTCGGCCTCGACCTGCGATACGCGGATCGGGCCGCGTGCCTCGAGGTCCTCGCGGAACAGTTGGGCGGCGCGCTGCGACATGTTGCGCAGGAACTTGTCGAGCAGCGCAGGCTCGGCGCCCTTGAGCGCCACCACCAGCGAGTTGGTGTCGACTTCCTTGAGGATGAGCTGGATGCCGCGGTCGTCGACGTCCAGCAGGTTCTCGAACAGGAACATCTCGTCGAGGATCTTCTGCGCCAGGTCCTCGTTGTGGGCGCGCAGGGTCTCGATGGCCGACTCCTCCTGGTTGGAGTTGAGCAGGTTGAGGAGTTCCGCCGCGGTGCGCACGCCGCCCATCTTGCTGCGCTTGAGGTTCTGGCCGTCGAGCATGCCGCCGAGCACCTCGGTGAGTTCCTGCAGCGCGGCCGGCTGCACGCCGTTGAAGGTGGCCACGCGCAGGATGATGTCGTTGCGCAGGCGGTCGTCGAACAGCTGCAGGATGTCGGCCGCCTGGCCGCGCTCCAGATGGACGAGGATGGTGGCGATGATCTGCGGGTGTTCGTCGCGGATCAGCTCGGCGACCATGCCCGGTTCCATCAGGTTGAGCTTGTCGATGCCGGAGCTGGTGCCGCTGGCGTCGAGGATGTCCTCGATCAGGGTCTCGGCGCGTTCGCTGCCGAGGGCCTTGGTCAGCACCGCGCGGATGTGGTCGCTGGACAGCAGGTTGATCGCCGCGTACTGCTCGGTCTCGTCGAAGAACCCGTCGAGCACCTGGCGCATCTCCTCGTGGGAGACCTGCTGCAGGCGCGCCATCTCCAGGCTGACCGCCTCGATGTCCTGGGTCGACAGGTACTTGAACACTTCCGCGGCGCTATCCTCGTCCAGGCTGAGGAGGAGGATGGCGCTGCGGCGGACGCCGGTCATCTCAGTCATTCTTCTTCATCCAGCCGCTGACGATCATGGCGATCAGTCGTGGGTCGTCCTGGGCCATCTCGCGCAGGGTGGCCAGGTTGTGTTCGTAGACTGCCGAACGGCGGCGCTGGCGGCGCTGCAGCTCGCCGGTGGCGGCCGCGGTCGCCTCTACCGGGTCGACCGGCTCGGCGCCGCCGGCGCTGCTGGCCGGGCCGACGTTCGCGGCGTCGACAGTTTCGGCTCCGGTACCGGCACCGGCGGCGGCCGGCGACGGTGCGTGGCGGCGCATCAGCGGGCGCAACAGCAGCAGCCAGAGCAGCAGGGCGGCGATGCCCACCATCAGGTAGCGGGCGATCGAGGTGGCCATCACGAAGAATTCCGGGGTCTGCCACCAGGGGCTGGCGGCAACGCTCGGTGAGGCCTCGGTGAACGGGCTGTTGACCACTTCCAGCTGGTCGCCGCGGTTCTCCGAGTAGCCCATGGCCTGGCGCACCAGGCGGTTGATCTGCTCCAGCTCGGCAGCGCTCAGCGCCTCGCGGGTCGGGTTGCCGTCGGCGTCGACGCCGTTGCGGTAGTTGAGCACCACGGCCGCGGTCATGCGCTTGATGCTGCCGCGGCGCAGCTGGACGTGCTCGACGCTGCGGTCGACCTCGTAGTTGGTCAGGCTGTCGCGCTGCGCCGAGCCCTGGGTGCTCCTGGCTGCGGCGGTCGCCGGATCGGCCGCTGGCGCTGCGTTCTGGGCGGGCTGGCCCCTGGTCTGTCCCTGCGGCGGGGCGGGCGGGGTCGGTGCCGATGGTGCAGGGGGCGTGTTGGACAGGGCGCCCGGCACGCCGCGAGCAGGCGCGGTGTCGCCGCTGAGGCTCTCGCTGGACTGCTGGCTGCGGATCGCCGCCTCGCCGGGATTCTGGTTGGGGGTGAAGCGCTCGGCGGTCTGCTCGCGATTGGCGAAGTCGATCTCCACTGCGACCTGGGCGCGCACGTTCTCGGCGCCGAGCAGCGGGCTGAGGATGCGCTCGATGCGGCGCTGGTAGGAACTTTCCACCTCGTCGATGTAGCTCAGCTGGCTGCCGTCGAGATCGCGCCCCTCGCCGCCGGGTACCGACAGCAGGCGGCCGTTCTGGTCGACCACGGTGACCGCCTCGGCGGTCAGCTCCGGCACGCTGGAGCTGACCATGTGCACGATGGCGTCGACCTGGCCTTCGCCGAGGCTGCGCCCCGGGTGCAGGGTCAGCACCACCGAGGCGCTGGCCGGCTGGCGGTCGCGGACGAAGATCGACTGCTTGGCCATGGCCAGGTGCACGCGCGCCTTGGCCACCGGGCCGAGCGATTCGATCGAGCGGGCCAGCTCGCCCTCCAGTCCGCGCTGGAAGTTGAGGTGCTCGGCGAACTGGCTGACGCCGAAGGCCTGCTTGTCCATCAGCTCGAAGCCGACGTTGCCGGCCTGCGGCAGGCCCTGCTCGGCCAGTTGCAGGCGCAGCGCGTGCATCTGCTCGGCCGGCACCAGCAGGGTGCTGCCGCCTTCGCTCAGGCGATAGGGCACGCCGCGCTTGTCCAGTTCGGCGATGATGCGTCCGCCGTCGGCTTCGCTGAAGTTGGAGAAGAGCACCCGGTAGTCCGGTGCCTGGGCCCACAGCAGCAGGGCGACCAGCACCGCGATGGACGCGGCGCCGGCGATCAGTACGGGCAGCAGCGGGGTGCTGCGCACCCTGGCCAGCAGGCGCTCTAGCCCGCTGCCTGTGTTGCTGCTGGCGGCGGCGCTGCCGGGGGTGCCGGCGGCGGCTGGCGTGGCGTTGCTCATGCGCAGTTCCGGGGGCCGGTCAGGATGGTTTCGAAGGGCATTGCGGGTTCCGCTTGCAGGGTCGGTCGCGAGGCTCCGCCGGGCGCGGGCGGAGCTGTGATGGCGTCATTATGCGTCTGGACCGCCATGCTAAAGGCCTGAAAAGCCACGGCTTTTGCTGTCAATTGGGGGCATGGGCGGCGGTCGCTGCCCGGTAGGCTTGCCAGCATCCCCAATCCCTGCCTGTCCGGAATGTGTCGATGAGTGCTCCAGCCATCCAGTCTGCCCTGCAACAGCTCCATACCCTGGCCGCCCAGGCGGCGGGGCAGTCCGCCCAGGGCGCGACGGCCGCCCAGGCGGTCGGCCAGGGCGGCTTCGCTGCCGAGCTGCGTGCCTCGATCCAGCGCATCAACGAGCTGCAGCAGACTGCCAGCAGCAAGGCGATGGCGCTGCAGTCCGGCGCTCCCGGCGTGGAGCTGAGCGACGTCATGGTTGACATGCAGAAGGCCAGCATCGCCATGCAGATGGGCGTGCAGGTGCGCAACCGGCTGATCACCGCCTACAAGGACGTGATGAACATGCAGGTCTGATCCGGCAGCTACGCCCGGTCGGGCGCGACCCGGTCGCCGGCGAGGCTCCCGCGATTCTGCCTAAAGTCTCCCGGCGGCCAGCCGATAAGGTTTTCAACGGCGCCTTGCCATCTCGCTGCAGGGCCTAACTGATAAGGACGCGCGCCAGGCCCGGTTGCCAGGTGCGCCTGGTTTGCAAGGGGAATTCCATGGCCTCCATTTCCTCGCTGGGCGTCGGTTCCGGTCTCGATCTCAGCGGTCTGCTCGACCAGCTGGACAGCGCCGAGCGCCTGAAGCTGCAGCCGGTCACCAAGCAGAAGAAGGCCCAGCAGGCCAAGCTGTCGGCCTACGGCCGGCTGGAAAGCGCGCTGACCAAGGTGCAGGACGCCGCCAAGAAGCTCGGCGACAGCAAGACCTTCCAGGCGGTCACCAGCAGCATCACCGGCACCGGCGTGACTGCCGCGGCCAAGAGCGATGCGGTGGCGGGACGTTACGAGGTCGCGGTCACCAATCTGGCCCAGGCGCAGAGCCTGGCGAGCGTCGGCCTGGCCGACCGCACGACCGATCTGGGGGCCGGCACCCTGACGATCACCCAGGGTAGTGGCGCGACGCAGAAGACCCTGACGGTGACCCTGGATGCCAATGCCAGCTCGCTGGAGGACTTGCGCGACGCCATCAACAAGCAGAATGGTGGGGTCAGCGCCAGCATCGTCAATGACGGCAGCGCCACTCCCCATCGCCTGGTGCTGACCGCCAAGGACACCGGTACCGACGCGCGGATGACCGTCACCGGCGATTATGGCGGCGTGCTGAATCTTTCCGAAAAGGTGGAGGCGCGCAATGCCGCGCTGAAGGTCAACGGCATCGACATCGCCAGCCAGTCCAACATGGTCGAGGGCGCGGTGCAGGGTGTCAGCCTGTCGCTCAGCGAGGCGGGTGGCAGTCATGTGCTGACTGTCGCGCGCGACAGCGCGGCGATCAAGTCGGCGGTCACCGGTTTCGTCGATGCATGGAACTCGCTGCAGGGTACCGTTTCCAGTCTGACCGCCTACAACGCGGATACCCAGGTGGCCGGCGACCTGCTCGGCGACGCCACCCTGCGTGGCGTGCATAGCCAGTTGCGCAACGTGCTCACTGCCAGTCTCGGCGAGGGCGCGCTGACCCGGCTGGCCGATGTCGGCATCGAGCTGGAGCTCAAGGGCACCCTGAAGCTCGACGGCAGCAAGCTCGACGGCCTGATCTCCGGCGACCTGATGTCGGTCAGCGGCTTCTTCGCCGGTGTCGGCACTGCCGATGGTCTGGCCGACAAGCTGAGCAGCACGCTGGAGACGGTCCTCAAGGACGGCGGTGCCCTCGATACGGTCAGCAAGGGCGTCGAGGGGCGGATCAAGTCGCTCGACGAGCGCTACGCGCGGATGGAGGAAAGCATCAGCGCCACCGTCGAGCGCTACCGCAAGCAGTTCACCCAGCTGGATCTGATGCTGTCGGAGATGAATGCCACGACCAGCTACCTGACCCAGCAGTTCGATGCGCTGAACGCCCAGCTCAACGGCTGATAACCACTCACTCGCAGAGAGAGAACCAAGAAGATGGTCACCAGTACCATGCGCGGCGCGGCTGCCTATGCCCGGGTGGGCGTGGAGAGCAGCGTGATGGCCGCGACCCCCCATCGGCTGATCGTCATGCTGTTCGACGGTGCCCAGGCCTCGATCCGCGCGGCGCGCCTGCACATGCAGAACGGTGCCGTCGCCGAGAAGGGCAAGGCGATTTCCAAGGCCATCGACATTGTCAATCTCGGCCTGATCGCTGCTCTCGACCCGCAGCAGGGCGGGGAACTGGCGCAGCGCCTCGAACAGCTCTATGACTATGTAGTGCGCCTGCTGCTGCAGGCCAATCTGCACAACGACGAGCAGTGCCTCGACGAGGCCGAGCGCCTGCTCGAGGACATCGGCTCGGCCTGGCGCGAAATCGGGCCGCAAGTGGACGGTTACTGAGCATGGCCAGTCAATCGCAGGTCATCGACTCCTACCAGCATCTGCTCCGCCAGTCGCAGCGGATGCTCGAGTTCGCCCGCCAGGGCGACTGGTCGAGCCTGGTGCTCGAGAAGTCGCGCTATCTGGTCGAGCTGGAGAACGTCACCCAGTGCGAGCGGCGCCTCGGTGTCGAGGGCGGCGACCGGGCGCGGCGCGCCTGCCTGCTCGAGCAGATCCTCGAGCTGGAGGCGGAGATCCGTTCCTGCCTGCTGGCGCGTCGCGACGAGCTGGGGCGGCTGATCGGCGTGTCGCGGCGCCAGCTCGAGCTGGGGCGCGCCTATCGCTCCGACGTGCCCGTCGGCCCGGACGGGGGCGGCATGTGAGCGGGATCACGCCGCTTCTGGACACCTTGCTGCATCAGGTGCTGGGGCGGCGTGTGGATATTCCCTTGCCCAGGGATCTGAATGCGGCGGTTGCGGCCGCCGCACCGGCGCAGGGCGCGCGGCCTCTGCACAGCGATTCGCGTCTGGATCCGCGCGAATCGGCGCCGGTGGCGCAGGCCGCGGCCGCGGTGCGCAGCCAGGCGGCGCATGCCTCGACAGCGCGCCAGCCGGGTGCCGCCGAGGTCGCGC
>NZ_SSTC01000117.1 GCF_004801855.1 Pseudomonas sp. A-1
TCGGAGCCTTTCTCCACCACGCAGACGCTGAGCTCCTGGCCGGCTTCGGCGGCCTTCTGCTTCAGGCGGCAGGCGGCCGACAGTCCGGCAGGGCCAGCGCCGACGATGACCACGTCGAATTCCATGTATTCGCGTTGCATTTCGTGACCTCAAATTTCTTCGCAGAAAACCGGCAGGCAGGAAAATGGGCAACCCGTGGGTTGCCCATGTCCTCGAGCGCACGCTGAGTGCCGGCGGCAACAATAGCTGCTGGTGCCGCCTGGCGAATCAGCCAAGCAGACTAGACAGCTCCGGCACGGCCTCGAACAGGTCGGCGACCAGGCCGTAGTCGGCGACCTGGAAGATCGGCGCCTCCTCGTCCTTGTTGATCGCCACGATGACTTTCGAATCCTTCATGCCGGCCAGGTGCTGGATGGCGCCGGAGATGCCGACGGCGACGTACAGCTGCGGGGCGACGATCTTGCCGGTCTGGCCGACCTGCATGTCGTTGGGCACGAAGCCGGCGTCCACCGCGGCGCGCGAGGCACCGACGGCAGCACCGAGCTTGTCGGCCACGCCATACAGCAGCTGGAAGTTGTCGCCGTTCTGCATGCCGCGACCGCCGGAAACCACCACCTTGGCGGCGGTCAGCTCGGGACGTTCGGACTTGGCCAGCTCCTCGCCGACGAAGCTGGACACGCCGGCATCGCAGGAGGCGCCGATGGCCTCGATGGCGGCACCTCCCCCGGTGGCGGCCACGGCGTCGAAGCCGGTGCTGCGCACGGTGATGACCTTGACGGCAGCCGCGGACTGCACGGTGGCGATGGCGTTGCCGGCGTAGATCGGCCGCTGGAAGGTGTCGGCCGAGACGACCTTGACGATCTCGGAGATCTGGTCGACGTCGAGCAACGCGGCGACGCGCGGCAGGTAGTTCTTGCCGTTGGTGGTGGCCGGGGCCAGCACATGGCTGTAGGCGGCCGGCGAGGTCCCGCGAGCCAGCTCGACGATCAGCGGCGCGACGTTCTCCGGCAGCTGGTGGGCGTAGGCCGGGGCGTCGGCGAGCAGCACCTTGGCCACGCCGGCGACCTGGGCGGCCGCCTCGGCCACCGCGCCGCAGCCTTGGCCTGCGACCAGCATATGGACATCGCCACCGATCTGAGCGGCGGCGGCCACGGTGTTGAGGGTGGCGGCAGCCAGGGCACTGTTGTTGTGTTCAGCGATTACCAGGATTGCCATCTCAGATCACCTTCGCTTCGTTCTGCAGTTTCTCGACCAGTTCGGCCACCGACTTGACCTTGATGCCGGCGCTGCGCGCGGCCGGGGCCTCGACCTTGAGCACCTTGACGCTGGAGGCGGTGGACACGCCCAGCGCCTCCGGAGTGACGGTCTCCAGCGGCTTCTTCTTGGCCTTCATGATGTTGGGCAAGGAGGCGTAGCGCGGCTCGTTGAGGCGCAGGTCGGTGGTGACGATGGCGGGGAGCTTGAGGGCGACGGTCTGCAGGCCGCCGTCGATCTCGCGGGTGACGTTGACCTTGTCGCCAGTGACCTCGACCCTGGAGGCGAAGGTGCCCTGGGCGAAGCCGGTCAGGGCGGCGAGCATCTGCCCGGTCTGGTTGTTGTCGCTGTCGATGGCCTGCTTGCCGAGGATCACCAGCTGCGGCTGCTCCTTGTCGACCACGGCCTTGAGCAGCTTGGCGACGGCCAGCGAGCCAAGCTCGTCATTGGCTTCCACCAGCACGGCGCGGTCGGCGCCGAGGGCCAGGGCGGTGCGCAGTTGCTCCTGGGCAGTCGCCGGACCAACCGAGACGACGACGACTTCAGTAGCGATGCCCTTTTCCTTGAGGCGTACTGCTTCCTCGACGGCGATCTCGCAGAAGGGGTTCATGGCCATCTTGACGTTGGCCAGATCGACGCCGCTGTTGTCGGCCTTGACCCGCACCTTGACGTTGTAGTCGACCACGCGTTTTACCGCGACCAGTACTTTCATGTCGGATTCCTCTCTCAGACGCGTTCGAAGATCGCGGCGATGCCCTGGCCGCCGCCGATGCACATGGTCACCAGGGCGTAGCGGCCGCCGATGCGCTCGAGTTCGTAAAGGGCCTTGAGGGTGATGATGGCGCCGGTGGCGCCGATCGGATGACCGAGGGAAATGCCGGAACCGTTGGGGTTGACCTTGGCCGGATCGAGACCGAGTTCCTGGATCACCGCGCAGGCCTGGGCGGCGAACGCCTCGTTGGCCTCGACCACGTCCAGGTCGGCCACGTTCAGGCCGGCACGCTCGAGGGCCAGCTTGGTGGCCGGCACCGGGCCGATGCCCATGTGCAGCGGATCGACCCCGGCCAGGGCGTAGGACACCAGGCGGGCCATCGGCTTGAGGCCGCGGCGCTCGGCGGTGGCGCGCTCCATCAGCACCACGGCGGCGGCGCCGTCGTTGAGGCTGGAGGCGTTGCCGGCGGTGACGCTGCCGTCGTTGCGCTCGAAGGCCGGCTTGAGCTTGCTCAACTCCTCGAGGGTCAGGTTGTCGCGCACGTGCTCGTCGGTGTCGAACACCACTTCGCCGCGGCGGGTCTTCAGGGTGATCGGCAGGATCTGCTCCTTGAAGCGGCCTTCCTCGATGGCCACGGCGGCGCGGCGATGGGATTCCAGCGCCAGCGCGTCCTGCGCCTCGCGGGAGATGGCGTAGGTGCGGCGCACGTTCTCGGCGGTGACGCCCATGTGCACCTTGTGCATCGGGTCGGTAAGGGCGCCGACCATCATGTCGACCATGCCGGTGTCGCCCATGCGTGCGCCGAAGCGCATCGCCGAGGTGGAGTAGGGCGCGCGGCTCATGCAGTCGGCGCCGCCGGCCAGGGCGACGTCGGCGTCGCCGAGGAGGATGCCCTGGGCGGCAGTGACGATTGCCTGCAGGCCCGAACCGCACAGACGGTTGACGGTCAGGGCGGTGGACTGCTCGCTGACGCCGCTCTTCAGGGCGACCACGCGGGAGATGTACATGTCGACCGGCTCGGTATGGATGACGTTGCCGAACACCACCTGGCCGACCTCGTCGCCGTTCACCTGGGCGCGCTGCAGGGCTTCGCGGGCGACCATGGCGCCCAGATCGCTGGGGGAGAAGTCCTTGAGGCTGCCGCCGAAGTCGCCGATGGCCGTACGGGCACCGCTGACGATGACCACTTCACGCTTGTTCATGGGTATTTCCTTGTTTTTATCTGGAAAGTTGCGGGTTAGTCTTTGCTGATGCGGGTCTTGCCGGCGGCGACCAGGCGCTCGAGCAGGGCGGCAGGCTTGAACCACTGCTCGCCGTAGGCGCCGAGCTGCTCGCGGTACTGATTGAGGCCGCCGAGCACGCGCTCGAGGCCCAGATGTTCGGCATAGTGCAGCGGGCCGCCCAGCCAGGTGGGGAAGCCGTAGCCGCAGGTCCACACCAGGTCGATGTCGCCGGCGCGCAGGGCGATGCCTTCGTCGAGGATCTGGATGCCTTCGTTGATCAGCACGAACAGGCAGCGGTCGTGGATTTCCTGGTCGCTGATGACGCGGCGCTGGATGCCCAGTTCGGCGGCCAGGCGCTCGGCCATGGCCAGCACTTCCGGATCGTCGTGGCGCTCGCGGCCTTCGTAGATGTACATGCCGCGGCCGGTTTTCTGGCCGTAGCGGCCGAGGGCGTAGAGCTCGTCGGCCACGCGGTAGTAGCTGGGGTCGGTGGCCAGCGCCTCGCGCAGCGGGGTGCGGATCAGGTAGCCGACGTCGATGCCGACCAGGTCGTACATGCTCAGCACGCCCATGTTGAGGCCGAGATCGGTGAGCACGCGGTCGACCTGCGCCGGGGTGGCGCCTTCCAGCAGCAGGCGGTGCGCCTCGCGGGCGTAGGGCTCGAGCATGCGGTTGCCGATGAAGCCGTAGCACACCCCGGAAACCACCGGCAGCTTGCCGATCTGCTTGCCCAGCTTGAGCGCGGTGGCCAGCACGTCGAGGGCGGTCTGCTTGCCGCGCACCACTTCCAGCAGGCGCATGACGTTGGCCGGGCTGAAGAAGTGCAGGCCGATCACGTCCTGCGGGCGACGGGTGAAGGCGGCGATCTGGTCGACGTCGAGGGTCGAGGTGTTGGTGGCGAGGATGGCGCCGGGCTTGCAGATCTCGTCGAGGGTGACGAACACCTGGCGCTTGACCTCCATGCTCTCGAACACCGCCTCGATCACCAGGTCGGCGTCGGCCAGGTCGGCGTAGTCGAGGGTGCCGGCCAGCAGGGCCATGCGCTGCTCGACCTGCTCCTGGGTCAGCTTGCCGCGCTTGGCGCTGATCTCGTAGTTCTTGCGGATCTGCGCCAGGCCGCGATCGAGCGCCTCGCGCTTCTGTTCGAGCAGCACCACCGGCATGCCGATGTTGGCGAAGTTCATGGCGATGCCGCCGCCCATGGTGCCGGCGCCGATCACCGCGACCTTCTTGATCGGGCGCAGCGGCAGCGAGGCGTCGATGCCGGGCACCTTGCCGGCCTCGCGCTCGGCGAAGAACAGGTGGCGCAGGGCCTGGGACTGCGGCGAGTCCATGGCCTCCATGAACAGCTCCTGCTCGCGGGCCAGGCCCACTGCCAGCGGCTGCTCGCAGGCGATGCGCACCGCCTCCAGGGCCAGGTGCGGGGCGAGCTGGCCCTTCCACTGGCCGCTCTTTTTGGCGGTGTAGTCGACGAAGAAGTTGTCCGCCAGTGCGGCTCCCGGCGCGGCATGGGGGTAGGCCGGCTGCGCCGGGGCGCCCGCCTGCAGCAGTTCGCGGGCGTAGGCGCAGGCGGCGTCCAGCAGGTCGTCGGCCGAGGCGGCGAGGCGGTCGAGCAGTCCCAGCTCGAGGGCGCGCTCGGCGCGCAGCGGCTGGCCGGAGAGGATGGTTTCCAGGGCAGTCTCGGCGCCGATCAGGCGCGGCAGGCGCTGGGTGCCGCCGGCGCCGGGCAGCAGGCCGAGGGTGATTTCCGGCATGCCCAGGCGCCCCTTGGGCTCGCCGATGCGGTAGCCGCAGGCCATGGCCAGCTCCAGGCCGCCGCCGAGGGCCAGGCCACCGACGGCGGCGATCATCGGCTTGGTGCTGCCGGCCAGCTCGATGAGCAGCTCGGGCAGGCCCGGGGTGGCGGTGAAGTCGGCGCCGCCGAACTCGGCGATGTCGGCGCCGGCGCAGAACGGCAGGCCGCGGCCGTAGACGACCATGGCCTTGACCGCCGGATCGGCGCTGGCCTGGCGGAAGGCAGCCTGCAGCTCCTGGCGCAGGGTGAGGCCGAGGGCGTTGACCGGGGCGCGGGCCAGGCCGATCAGGGCCAGTTCGTTGTCCAGGGTGTAGTCGATCAGGGTGTACATGGCAGTTCCCTTGGTTGTTGTTATGCAGGGAGAAGGGTTGCCGGTTTTTTAGCAAGCCACCCGCGCGGTGCGCTTCGAACCGCGGGTGGATTTGCGGGTGGAGTCGGGTGGAGGGGAGGGTGGAACTGGCGGCGCAGTTGCGCCTGCTCAGTCGAGCAGGTGCAACTCGCGCGCGACGCGCAGGGCGCCGTCGCGGTCGCTGACGTCGAGCTTGCGGAACAGGTTGTTGATGTGGGTCTTCACCGTGCTCAGGCTGACGAACAGGCCGTCGGCGAGCTGCTGGTTGCTCTGCCCGCGGGCCATGCGCCGCAGCACGTCCAGCTCGCGGCGGGTCAGCGGTTCGAGCAGCGGATGCGCGGCGCCCTCGCTGCCGAGCCCGGCCAGCAGGCGTTCGAGCTGTTCGCGCGGCGGCAGCGGACGCTCCAGCCCGGCCTGGCGGCGCACCGCCGGCTGCAGCAGCTGGCGGAACAGCTCGGTCAGCTCGCGGCCCTCGTGGTGCAGCAGCTGGCCGAAGCCGTGGCCGGCGGCCAGCTGCAGGGCCTCGTCGAGGCAGGCGAGGGCGGCGTTCTGCTCGCCGCGGTCGCGCTGCAGGGCGGCGTCGAGCAGCCACAGGTCGAGCTGCAGGCGCCGGTTGTGCTCCGCCTCGGCCTGCTCGCGCAGGTTGGCGAGGATCTGCCGGGCCACCGCCGGCTGGCCGAGGTGGCGCTGCACCCAGGCGTAGGCCAGCCACTCGTCCGGCATCAGGTCCTCGCCGTAGTGGCGCTGGCACCAGTGCCACTCCTTGAGCCAGGCGAGGATGAAGTCCTGGTCGCGCTCGCGCACCGCCAGGCGCGCGCGCCAGGCGCCGGCCAGGCGGTACAGGCCGAACTGGCGGAACTGGCGGGCCAGGCGCCGCGCCTCGTCCCAGCGCGCCTGGGCCTTGCCGGCTTCGCCCATGGCGTCGTACAGGCAGGCCATGTGGTGCAGCACCTGGACCAGCGCGGCGGAGTGGGGGAAGCCGAGGGCCAGGGTTTCCGCCTTGGCCAGGCGCTGGCGGGCCTGTTCCAGATGGTTCTGCTGGGCGAACACCAGGCCCAGGCCGAGGTGGTGGAACACCTCGTAGAAGTTGCGCGAGGCGGTCGCCGGCGACTGCCGCTCCAGGGCGAGGAAGCGGCGCATGGCTGCCTCGCTGCCACCCTGGGCCAGCTCGATCTGCCCGCACAGCAGGTGGGGAATGTTGACGAAGCCGCTGAAGCCGAACTCGTCGAACTCGCCCAGCGCCTGCTCGACATCGCGGCGCGCGGCGTCCAGCTGGCCCAGTTCGAACAGGCAGCGCGCCCGGTTGAGACGCAGCACCGAACCGGCCGAGTTGCGCTGCGGGAAGCGCTGCAGCGCCTGGCCGGCCAGCTCCAGGCCGTGGCGCAGGTTGCCGCCGAGGAAGGCCAGCAGGGTACGCAGGTAGGCGATGGTCTGCTGCACCCGCTCCGGATTGCGCGGCACGCCCTGGCGCTGCAGCTGGCGCAGGCGCTGGATGCACGCCTGGATGCGGGCGATGCCGTTGGTGACCATGACGATCGAGGCTTCGCTGATCGCCAGGGTGAAATGGTCGCTGCCGGTCTGGCCGTTGACCTCGACCTGGCTGAGCAGGTCGACCAGCGCATTGATCTGGCCGTCGCGCAGCAGGTCGAAGGTGTGCCGCTCGGCGGTGGCGAGCACCGCGTTGAAGTCGCGGGCGCGGCCGTACTGGTGGATGGCTTCCGAGTAGCGGCGCTGTTCGAGCAGCCAGGCGGCGGCCTGCTGGTGCAGCTGCTGGAGCAGCTGCGGATCGCGCTGCTGCAGGCGCTGGTAGAGCGCCTCGCGCAGCACGCGGTGGTAGCGGTATTCGGCGCGGTCGCCGGGGCGCCGCTCGATGAACAGGTCGCGGCGCAGCGCCTGGTCGATCAGCGGGCGGCTGTCGGCACGGCCGCCGAGCAGGTTGGCCAGCGCCGGCTCGAAGGTCTGCACCACCGAGGTGCGCTCCATGAAGTCGAGCAGCTCGGCGGGCAGGCGGGCCAGCACTTCCTCGTCGAGGAAGTCGACCACGTAGGTATAGGCCTGGCGGGTCACTCCGCGCAGCAGCTCGGGCTGCGTGCCGGTCGGCGCCAGCTCGCGGTGGGCGGTGAACCAGAACAGCAGGCCGGTGATCCAGCCCTCGCTGCCGGCGCGCAGCTGGTAGAGCGCGTCGGAGTCCAGCCTGGCGCCGCGGCTGCTGGCCAGCTGGCGGATCTCCTCGCTGTCCACGCCCAGCTCGCGGGCGTCGATCACTGCCAGGCGCTCGTCGCGGCGCAGGTGGTTGATGGCCAGCTCCGGGGCTCCCTCGCCGGCGGCCAGTACCAGCAGGCCGGGCGGGCCGTAGCGCAGCAACTGGTCGAGATAGCGGCGGGCGCGCTCGGCGCGCAGCAGGTGCAGGTCGTCGAGGATCAGGGTGAAGCCTTCGCCCTGCTGTTCGAGGCGCTGCAGAGCGGCGCCCCACAGGCGGGACTCGTCGGCGGGCATCAGGCTGTGCTCGGGGGCGGGCAGGCCGAGTGCAGCGCCCAGATGCAGCAGCAGGTGCAGCGGCTGGTTGTCGGCGCGGTCCAGGCGATACCAGGCCCAGGGCGTCTGCAGGCTGGCGGCGTACTGGGCGAGCAGGGTGGTCTTGCCGTAGCCGAGCGGCGCGCTGAGCAGGATCAGCCGGCAGCCGCGCGCGGCGGCGTCCTGCAGGTGCTGGAGCAGGCGCGGACGGGGCAGGACCTTGTCGGGCAGGGGCAGGGGACGAAGCTGGCTCGGATTGACGAGGGGGGAAGCCATCGGGGGTCTTCTGTTGTTGTTCACGGCGTGGTTGCTCGTGAAGGTAGCAGATCCCGGCCGTGGAGGCTCTAGCGCGCATGGCAGCGCCCGTCCGGCGCGCCGGGGGAGGCGCGCCGGACGGGCGAGGGATTACACCGCTACGGCGGGGATCACCGCCTTGGCGGCGGCATCCCGGTACTCGGCGATCCGGTCGAAGGACAGGTAGCGATAGATGTCGGCAGCCATGCTGTCGATGTTCTTCGCGTACTCCATGTACTCCGCGACGGTCGGCAGCTTGCCGAGGATGGAGGCCACCGAGGCCAGTTCGGCCGACGCCAGGAACACGTTGGTCGAGTCGCCCAGACGGTTCGGGAAGTTGCGGGTCGAGGTGGAGACCACGGTCGAACCGGTCTGCACGCGCGCCTGGTTGCCCATGCACAGCGAGCAGCCCGGCATCTCCATGCGCGCCCCGGCGCGGCCGAAGATGCCGTAGTAGCCTTCCTCGGTCAGCTGGTGCACGTCCATCTTGGTCGGCGGCGCCAGCCACAGACGGGTCGGGATGCCGCCCTTGACCTTGTCCAGCAGCTTGCCGGCCGCGCGGAAGTGACCGATGTTGGTCATGCACGAACCGATGAACACCTCGTCGATCTTCTGACCGGCAACGGTGGACAGCAGACGAGCGTCGTCCGGATCGTTCGGCGCGCAGAGAACCGGCTCCTTGATCTCGGCCAGGTCGATCTCGATCACGGCGGCGTATTCGGCATCGGCATCGGCGGACAGCAGCTGCGGATCGGCCAGCCAGGCTTCCATGGCCTGGGCGCGACGCTCCAGGGTACGGGCATCGCCGTAGCCTTCGCCGATCA
>NZ_SSTC01000118.1 GCF_004801855.1 Pseudomonas sp. A-1
CAGTCACTGGCCGACGAGAACGCCCGGCTCAAGCGGCTGTTGGCCGAACAAGCCGAGGAGCTGGCCATCGTAAAAAATCTATGGTCACCCCCGTTTTTGCAATACTGATCAGCGATGGGTGTTTGGCTTGCCTAAATCTATCCGGCGTCCGTCTGGGGCTTGCCCCGCGCCACGATGAGAGTCGCGCCTGACGATCCTGAAAAGGCCGACGGCTTCGAAAGCCGATTTTTGTGTCAGGTTCTTCGTCAGGCCGGTGGGCCGTTCACGTCATCGGTTGTTCAGCTATCGCAAAACCTGGAAAGGTGTCTCGTGGTACAGCAACAACAGCGGGGTCAGGCGGCGCAGCCGTCTTTCCCCGCTTCATAACGGGTGTGCTTCGCGGCGATGGCCCAGGCGATACGAGCCAGCTTGTTGGCCAGAGCGCAGGCGACCACGTTCGAATGACGCCGCACGAGCAAGCCTCGCACCCAATCCGCCAGCGCTCCACGCTGGTGCTCCATATGTTGCAGATACACCCGCGCGCATTGCACCAGCAATCGACGCAGATTCTTGTCCCCGCGCTTGCTGATGCCCAGCAGGTTGGCGCGGCCACCAGTGCTGTATTGCCTTGGCACCAGGCCGACAGACGCGGCAAAGTCGCGACTGCAGCCGTACTGCTTGCCGTCGCCCAGCTCCGCAACCAGTAGGCTGGCGGTGATCGGGCCGACACAGGGCAGGCTCAGCAGGCGATTGCCCAGGTCATCCTCTTCGACTTGAGTGGCGACCTCCTTATCCAGCGACTTGATCTGCTCGTCCAGATAGCTGAAATGGGCATGCAGGCGCTGCAAGAGGACGACCAGCCGGGTAGGGAGCACATGCTCCGCCAGGACGCTGGACAGGCGGCGGATCACCGCCATGCCACGCGGCAGGCTGATGCCGAACTCCAGCAGGAAGCCATGCAGTTGGTTGATGACCTTGGTACGGTCACGGATAAGCGATTCGCGCATGCGGTGCAGCACCGACAGGGTCTGCTGGGCTTCGCTCTTGGGTGTCACGAAACGCATCGAGGGACGCGAGGCGGCTTCGCAGATGGCCTGCGCATCGATGAAGTCGTTCTTGTTGCCCTGCACGAACGGGCGGACGAACTGCGGTGAGATCAGCTTGACCACATGGCCCAGCGCCTGGATTTCTCGCGCCAGACAATGGGCGCCGGCGCAGGCCTCCATCGCCACCGTGCACGGTGGCTGTTGTACCAACACCCGCATCAGTTGCGGGCGGGAGATCTTCTTGCGAAAAAGCTCGCGTCCGGAGCCATCCTGAGCGTGCAGGTGGAAACTGTGTTTGCCCAGGTCGATACCGATCAATGCTGCGTGATTCATGGCGATGGTCTCCGGAATTGAAACACCCTGCGAAAGGCTAGCCTTCGCAGGGTGTCGGGGATGACCATCTCATTAGGCCGCCGCGTACTTTGCCAAGAGCCTCAAGTGAAGTACGCCTTCATGAGAGCGCACGCCTTGCTGTTCCCGGTGAAAACCATGTGCCGCGTGCTGGGCGTGGCCCGCAGTGGCTTCTACGCTTGGTGCTCACGCAAAGGGCGCAGCGGGGCTCCACGGCTGTGCCACGACAAGGGTGTGATCGTGCACAGCGATAGAGGCAGCCAGTACTGCTCAGCGGCTTACCAAGAGCTGATCCGCGCCCATCATCTGCGATGCAGCATGAGCGCGAAAGGCAACTGCTACGACAATGCCTGTGCGGAGAGCTTCTTCCACAGCCTGAAGGTCGAATGCATCCACGGGGAGCGTTTCATGAGCCGCACCCAGATGCGCGAAACCGTGTTTGAATACATCGAAATCGACTACAACCGCCAGCGGCGTCACAGCACGCTGGGGCACATCAGCCCAGAGGTCTTCGAGGCCCGGATGAGTGCTTAAACCCGTGTCCACGACTGCTGGGCAAGATCAGCCTGTGGTGCGCGCTGGCGGCGGACAGTCTGGAGCAGGGTGTGGTCTGGGCGGTCAACCACAGTGGCGACAGCGACAGCACCGGGCTGATCGCCGGGCACTTCCTGGGACTGATTCATGGCCCCGACGCCGTACCCGTCCGCTGGCTGGACAAGCTGGAATTACGCGAGGTGATCGAGCAGGTGGCGCGGGATATCGGCGCGGTGCACGAGCAGTATCAGGGCGGTGGGAGTGACCTGGAGCGGGCGATCTGGGGGCGTTATCCGGGATGGTAAGTCGCGCAGGTGGATAATAGGAGTCGGCTGGGGCTGTAGTGGTGCTGCTTATGAGCAAGTCTGAGATGTTCTGCAGTCAAGAGTCAGAAGCAGCATTCAGCACAGAAAGGCGTTCATTTTACAGGAGTCGGCGCTTTCACATGCATTCACCATTCTGATGTGGATTGTCAGTCTGGCGGCGGATGAGGATGGCTGGCTACTGACGCCAGTAGCCAGCCGGATAGGGCATCAGAAGCTCTTGCTGACGCTGGCCACGGCGGTGGCCTCGCAGAGGTCGTCGTAACCCAGGAAGTTGTCGCATTCGGCCTTGCTCATGTCCGTGTCGACATAGGCGATTCCCCAGGTCGCGCCGAGCAGGTCCTTGGTCAGTTTCACCTCCCATTCGTTGTAGGTCGAACGGGTATTGCCGGAGCTGGAAACCAGTACCTCATCCTTGTAGTCGACCAGGCCATAGCGCAGTGCCAGGCCGATGTCAGCCGGCAGGCTGGTTTCGTAGCCGAGGTATGACCAGCTGTAGGCCTGGTCGCCGGCATAGTCGCTGGCGTACTGGTGGCCGAGTTGCACGCCGTAGGCGCTGAGGATGGCGTAGCTCTCCGCGTAGTTGAGCTGTCCTTCCTTGGAGTAGGCGTACTTGACGTAGCCGAGATCGAGGCTGACCTCGTCGTGGATCTGCCAGAAGTAGCCGGCGTAGTAGTCGACTTCCAGGCGGGTCTTCAGGTCGTTGCCGAAGTCGACGTTGGAGGCCCAGGCGCCCAGGTAGAGGCCACTGTCGTGGGTGAGCGTGGCGGAGGCCTGCAGGGCTGGATCGCCGAGGGTCTGCGACTGGCCGCGCGAGCGGTAGTCGCTGACCGCTTCGGCGGTCAGGGTCAGCTCCAGGCTGTCGCTGAGCGGAATGGCCTGAGCGGGAATGCTGGTGGCGAGCAGGCTGGCCAGACCGGCCAATGCGAGTCTTTTCATCGATGCGATGCCTCGGGATGTCGAAGAAGGAGAGTCCGCGGCGCCGGCGAGGGCGCCGCAGGCGTGCGGGATCAGGCCGCGGAGGGTGCCGGGGAGGCGATGCTGGCCTGCTGGCGCACGGCAGCCAGCGGCACCAGCACGGTCAGCGCGGTCAGCAGCACCACGGCGGTGATGCCCCAACCGACCAGGGTGAAGCCGCCGCTCTCGGCGAGCAGGCCGGTGAAGGCCGGACCGACGGCGATGCCGAGGGTCAGGAAGGCGCCGGAGGCGGCGGCGATGCGACCCTCCTGATCCAGCGAGGCAGCCAGGGCGGTCAGGTAGGCCAGCGCATAGAAGTAGGTGGTGGAGATCATCATCACCGCGATGGTGTACATCTCCTTCGAGCTTTCGCCGAGCACGTAGCCGAGGCTGACTGCGCCGGTGCTGAAGATGCCGAACAGTACCGGGGTGCTCATGCCGAAGCGCTTGCCGATCAGCGCCGCGGCCAGCGGACCGAGCAAACCGATCACCGACTGCAGGGAGAACAGATTGCCGAGCTCCTCGCCGTTGTAGCCGACGCTGATGCCCACCTGTTCGACGAACGCCCAGCCCATGGTGTCGCGCATCGAGAAGAAGAACATCGCCGCCATCATGCACACCGCGGTCACCGAGAACAGGTTGCGGTGCTCGCGTCCGTGCTGGAAGCCGGGGGCATTGGCGTGGAGGATGGCGCGCTGCGGCATGAAGGCGATCAGCACCAGCATCAGTGCGTTGGTCCCGGCGATGGCGTAGTAGAGGCCGGCTAGACCGTGCTTAGCCATGGCGTCGGCGAACACGATCATCACGATGGCCATCAGCGCCACGAACAGGATGTTCATGTGCCCGGCAGCCTGGTCGGGGTCCTTGGCGCTCGCCACCGAGGCGTTGCCGCAGGCCAGGCACAGGCCGGCGCCGATGCCGGCCAGGCAGCGTACCGCGGCCAGCCAGTAGACGTCCTGGATCGAGGCCGAGACGATGTTGGCGCCGATCACCAGCACGGCGCCGCCCAGCGCCAAGGTGCGTCGCGGCGCACGGCCCATGGCCGGCGCGACCACCAGCGAGGCGAGCATGGTGAACACGAACTCGGCGGACATCAGGAAGCCGGCCTGGGCGGCATCCAGCTTGAGGTCGTTCATGATCGCGCTGATCAGGAAGGGCAACGCCAGCAATGGCAGCAGACCGACACCATATGCCGCAGCAAAGGCCGAGAACACCAGCCCCCAGTTATCCGGAAGGAATTGACGCAGGTTCTTCATGTTGAGTGCTCCAGTTCTTGTCGGCAGTTTTCAAGCACAGTGAATGCCTGCGCGGTGGCCGCGCAGGTGGTCCGTCTCAGCGGCTCAGCGGTTTTTCCGGATGTGCGGCGTCGACCGGCAGGCCGTCGTCGTACTGCGCCAGCCAGGCCACGGCGGCATCGCGATAGCGGGTGAAGCCCTTGTAGTCGACCAGCTCCTGGTCGAGGGTCTTCAGCACGCGGTGCATGCGCTTGGCCCACTGCGGGGCGAAGGTGCCCAGCTCCTGCAGGCTGACCAGGTAGGTGCGCACCGGGAACAGCACGGCGTTGCTGCGCGGCAGGCGGTGCAGCGGCTGCAGCTCGATGCGCAGGTTGACCAGTTCGCCGGCGTTCTCGGCGGTGACTATGGTGCGGTCCGGCGCCCAGTCCGGCAGGGTCTCGGCCGAGGTTTCCATGCGCGGGTGCACGGTCAGCGACCAGTTGGTGCGGCGCACCGGATGGCCGGGGCGCAGGCGCAGGAGGAACTTCAGCGCGCGCTCGAGGATGCCCATCTCGTGCAGCTTGGGGACCGGGCCGTGGAACTCCATGAAGCTCATGCCGAGGTTGAAACGCAGCGAGTAGTCGGCCCGCTGGGTGGCCATGCCGGCGCCGATCACCAGGGTGTTGTCGCGCTCCTCCAGCAGGATGAACTCGCCCTGGGCCTGGCGGGTGATGTACTCCATCGGCTCCATCGGCAGGGTCGAGGTGTCGCCGAAGGTGAAGGTCTGGTCGATGCCCAGCGGGCGGTTGATCCAGTGCCACTGGCTGCCGTTCTTCGCGAGGCTGAAGTGCTCGGGGAAGTCGCGGGAGTACGACTCCATGATCAGCTCCAGCAAGTCCCACTGCGCCTCGAGCATGTGCGGCAGGCTGACGTAGTGCGCGCCCGGCTGGGCTTCCAGCGCCAGGGCCCGTTCCCGGCACTCGGTGACGTAGTGCTCGTCGATGTCCAGCGCCGCCTTGAGCGCGCCCTCGCCGAAGGGCACGTGCGGCTCCACGTTCATGGAGTACATGTACTGGTCTTCCGGGTAGGGGAAGGGCAGGCGCAGTACGCAGTCGCGGCTGTTGGCGTAGCTGTAGTCGTCGCGGTAGGTTTCGTGTTGCTTGAAGATGGCGTTCATTGACTTTCCCCGTTCAGAGGTCGATGACCAGGCGCTTGCCGCAGGCACGGGACACGCAGGGCATGATCTTGGTGTTGCTGCGCTTGTCGTCGTCGGACAGCCAGTCGTCCTTGTGCTGGATCTCGCCGTCGAGTTCGAGCACGGCGGTCTCGCAGTAGCCGCAGGCGCCGCCACGGCACAGGTAGGGCGGCGTGTAGCCGGCTTCCTCCATGGCTTCGAGCATCGACTGCTCGGCGGCGACCTCGATGGTCGCACCCTGGCGGGCCAGGGTGACGCTGAACGGCTGGCCGCTGGAGCCCTGCTCGACGAAGCGTTCGTAGTGGATGTGGCTGTCGGTCCAGCCCAGGCGGCGGGCGCTGTCGATGGTGTCGTCGATCATGCTGCCGGGGCCGCAGACATAGACGTGGCTGCCCAGCGGCCGCTCGGCCAGCACCGCGGCGATGTTCAGCTGCGGGCCTGCGCCGTCGACGTACAGGTGGATGGCATCGCCGTAGCGGACCTGCAGCTCGCGGCCGAGTCCGGCATGTTCCGGGCCGCGCACGGCGTAGTGCACCTCGAAGGGCAGGTTCTTCAGGCGCAGCTCTTCCAGTTGCGAGAACACCGGGGTGATGCCCACGCCGCCGGCGATGAACAGCTGCAGGCGGGCATGCTTGGCGAGCGGGAAGAGATTGACCGGGGCGACGATCTGCAGCTTGTCACCTTCCTTGAGCTGCTCGTGGATCAGCTTCGAGCCGCCGCGACCGTTGTCGACCTTGCGCACGGCGATCTGGTAGGAGCTGGAGTCGTAGGGCGAGCCCATCAGCGAATAGGCGTTGCGGATGGTCTGCTCGCCATTGGGCAGCACGACGACGATGTTGCTGCCGCCGGAGAAGGGCGGCAGGTGTTGCCCGTCCGGGGAGACCAGGGTCAGGCGGCGGATGTCCGGGGTGACATCCTCGGTGCGCGCTATGCGTACGCGCAGGGTTCCGTGGTTGGACATCATGTGTCGAGTTCCTCTGCAGGGGGCAGTTCGCCGGGGACTTCGCCGTCGGCCTTGACGCCCTGGAAGGCGGCCAGGCGCCGCGAATAGTGGTCGCGCACGATCAGGTCCAGGCCGCAGCCGGGGCAGCGGAAGACGCGCTGGGTGACGTTCTCGGTGTAGGTGTCGCAGTGCACGCACCAGACGCGGCGCACCAGGGTGCCGCTGTGCTCGCGCAGCACCTCGTCGCGATTCATGTCGTAGGCGCCGGCGACCTGCATGGCCGTGCCGATGAAGCTTTCCGAGCCGGCCAGGTACAGGCGGGTGCCCATGTGGGCCTGGCCCAGCAGCTCGCGCAGGGCGTCGAGCAGGGCCTGGTTGCTGGAGAACTCGCGCAGATCGGCGAGGGCGCAGTCGCGCAGCTGGGCCAGGTGGTTGTGGCCGGAGAAGGTTTCGGTGGAGTAGAGCAGTGTGGTGGCCTGGCGCTGGGCCTCGCTCATTTCGCCGAGCAGGCGCAGCAGCGCGGCGCCTCCGCTGCCCTGTGCGGCCAATACGTGCCGCAGGCCACCGCTCATGGGTTTGAGCTGGTCGTAGACCGGCCGGCTCTTGATTCCTGTGATCAGCATTGCGCGAACCTCCGGTGTGTTCTGCTCGGCAGCAGGCTGGGGGTGACCGTCTGTGGTGCCGCGTTTCGTTCGGTTTTTGTCTTTTGATTTGTCATATGTTTTTAAATGTATTTAGACGGAAAGTCTACTCCCTTGATATGACCCGGGGACCGGCGGTGGCTGCACCCCGCCGGTGGCCCCGGCCGCTCCATGACGGAGCGGGGCCCCTTCAGTGCTTGACCATCACATGGCGGATGGCGGTGTAGTCCTCGAGGCCGTACATGGACATGTCCTTGCCGTAGCCGGAGAGCTTCATGCCGCCGTGCGGCATCTCGCTGACCAGCATGAAGTGGGTGTTCACCCAGGTGCAGCCGTACTGCAGGCGGGCGGCCATGCGGTGCGCGCGGCCGATGTCGGCGGTCCATACCGAGGAGGCCAGGCCGTAGTCGGAGTCGTTGGCGAAGGCCAGCGCCTGGGCTTCGTCGTCGAACGCGGTGACCGAGACGACCGGACCGAACACTTCGCGGCGGACGATCTCGTCGTCCTGGCGGGCGCCGGCGAGCACCGTGGGCTCGAAGAAGAAGCCGGGGCCTTCGACCTTGTTGCCGCCGGTGACCACGCGGATATGCGGCTGGGCCTTGGCGCGCTCGACGAAGCCGGCGACGCGTTCGAGATGGGCCGCGGTGATCACCGGGCCGAGTTCGGTATCTTCCTCGTCCTGCAGGCCGTACCTGATGCTGCTGACCGCCTCGCCCAGGCGGGCGACGAACTTCTCGTAGATGCCCTGCTGGGCGTAGATGCGGCAGGCCGCGGTGCAGTCCTGGCCGGCGTTGTAGAAGCCGAAGGTGCGGATGCCCTCCACCGCGGCGTCGATGTCGGCATCGTCGAAGATGATCACCGGAGCCTTGCCGCCCAGCTCCATGTGCATGCGCTTCACGCTGTCGGCGGTGCTGGAGATGATGTTCACCCCGGTGGCGATCGAGCCGGTCAGCGACACCATGCGCACCTTCGGATGATTGGTCAGCGGCGCGCCGACGCTCGGGCCGCGGCCGAACACCAGGTTGACCACTCCGGCCGGGAAGATCCCGGCGATCAGCTCGGCCAGGCGCAGCGCGGTCAGCGGAGTCTGCTCGGATGGCTTGAGCACCACGCAGTTGCCGGCGGCCAGGGCCGGCGCGAGCTTCCAGGCGACCATCATCAGCGGGTAGTTCCACGGCGCGATGGAGGCGACCACGCCGACCGGGTCGCGGCGGATCATCGAGGTATGCCCCGGCAGGTACTCGCCGGCCGCCGAACCCTGCAGGCAGCGCACGGCACCAGCGAAGAAGCGGAACACGTCGGCGATGGCCGGCAGCTCGTCGTTGAGCGCGGCCGCGTAGGGCTTGCCGCAGTTGCGCGACTCCAGGCGGGCCAGTTCCTCGGCGTGGGCGTCGATGACCTCGGCGACCTGCAGCAGCGCTGCCGCGCGCTCCTTCGGCGGGGTCTGCGACCAGGCCGGGAAGGCCGCCTCGGCGGCGTTCACCGCGGCATCCACCTGCTCGGCGGTGGCTTCGGGGATCTCGGCGATCGGGCTGCCGAGCGCCGGGTCGAGGACAGTCTGGATGGGGCCGAGGCCGGCGACCAGCTGGCCGTTGATCAGCAGTTTGGTTTGCATCGTAGTCATCTCTCTCTGTGAGTCTTGCTTGCCCTGAGGCGTGGGTCCGTCGTGACTCAGGCCAGCTCGTCGAAGCACTCGGCGAGGATGGCCAGGCCCTTGTCCAGCTGGGCGTCCGGGATGGTGATCGGCATCAGGAAGCG
>NZ_SSTC01000119.1 GCF_004801855.1 Pseudomonas sp. A-1
ACCGCCTCGAGGTCGGCGTTGAGCACGCTGCCATCCTGGTTGTACAGCTCGTAGGCGCTGGCCGGGACGGCGGCCAGGGCGGCGACGGCGCTCGCCAGCGCCACGGCCAGGGGTGCGCGTGGCGCGCGATGGATGGTTCGCTGCATGGGCAACTCCATTTGGTCGATGGAGCGGCCGGTCGGGTGCCGGCCGCCGAGGGATTCACAGGCGCATCAGCACCGACTTCAGCTCGGTGTAGTGCTCGATGGCCGCCGCGCCCATCTCGCGGCCGAGGCCGGACATCTTGTAGCCGCCGAACGGCAGCGCCGGGTCGAGGGCGCTGTGGCAGTTGACCCACACCGAGCCGGACTTGATGCGCGGCACCAGGCGGTGCACGGCGGCCAGGTCGTTGGACCAGATGCTGGCGCCCAGGCCGTAGGGGTTGTCGTTGGCCAGCTTGACCACCTCGTCGATCTCGTCGAAGGGCATCGCCACCAGCACCGGGCCGAAGATCTCCTCCTGCACCAGGCGGTGCTGCTGGTCGACGTCGACGATCACCGTCGGCTGCACGAAGAAGCCGGGGCCGAAGCGCTCGCCGCCGCAGGCGACGGTGGCGCCCAGCTCGCGGCCGAGCTGGATGTAGTCGTGCACGCGCTGCTGCTGGCGCGCCGAGATCAGCGGGCCCATGTCGACGCTGGCGTCCAGGCCGTTGCCGAGCTTCATGCCGTTGGCGATGCCGGCGATGTCGGCCACCACGTTGTCGAAGTGCTTGCGCTGCACGTACAGGCGCGAGCCGGCGCAGCACACCTGGCCCTGGTTGAAGAAGATCGCCCCGGCGGCGCCGGCGGCGGCCTGCTGCAGGTCGGCGTCGGCCAGCACGATGGTCGGCGACTTGCCGCCCAGCTCCAGGGTCACCCGGGTCATGGAGTCCATGGCCGCCTTGCCGATCTGCTTGCCGACCTCGGTGGAGCCGGTGAAGGTCAGCTTGTCGACGCCCGGATGGCGGGTCAGCGCGGCGCCTGCCTGCGCGCCGGTGCCGCTGACCACGTTGAACACCCCGGCCGGATAGCCGGCCTCGAGCACCAGTTCGGCCAGCTTGAAGGCCGACAGCGGCGTTTCGTCGGCCGGCTTGAGCACCACGCTGCAGCCGGTGGCCAGCGCCGGACCGAGCTTCCAGCAGGCCAAGAGCAGCGGGAAGTTCCACGCGACTATGGCGCCGACCACGCCGACCGCCTCGCGGCGGATGTAGCCGTGGAACTGGTCATCGGGCATCAGCGGCATCGACACGTCGACGGTGCTGCCCTCGATCTTGGTCGCCCAGCCGGCCATGTAGCGCAGGAAGTCGATGGCCAGCTGCACGTCCATCACCCGCGCCACCGCGGCGCTCTTGCCGTTGTTCAGGCACTCCAGCTCGGCGAGTACCTGGGCGTCGCGCTCCATCAGCTCGGCCAGGCGCCACAGCAGGTTCTGCCGCTCGCGCGGGCGCATGCGGCTCCACGGCGAGTCGTCGAAGGCGCGGCGGGCGGCCTGCACTGCCAGCTCGATGTCCTCGCCGGCGCCCGCCGGCACCTGGCACAGCGGCTCGCCGCTGGCCGGGTTGTACACCGGCATGCGCGCGCCGGCGATGGCGTCGACCCATTCGGCGCCGATCAGCATCCGCTGCGGGCGGTCGAGGAATTCGCGGGTACGGGGATGGATGGGCAGGGAAGCGGACATGGGGGGACCTCTCGGGTTGTTTGCCCATCCCGGTACAACCGCCGTGCCAACTCGCTTGTTTAACTTAAGTAACTGAAATAAATGGGATTTTTTCAGGATTACGGCGGCGGCGGGGCATCCGCCTGTCGCAGTTTGAGACGTTGCGGCGCAGGGCTGCGACAGGCGCCGCCGGCCCTGCGGCGCTGCGTCGCGCGGCTGTCTCAGTTTGCAACCGCTGTCTCGAAATGTGACGCCGCGGCTGTTTCCCTGGCCTCGCCAGGAGGCCGAAAAAAGACGCCATCCCGTTGTTTTCAAAAGGCTTTCCGATGAATGGCACGCAATGTGTATCGGTCCGTCGCAGGGGCGCATCCGCCGTGCCGGGGTGCCGATCAGAACAACAGCGAGGAGAGCCGATATCCATGATGACAAGACTCCGCTACTACGTCGGGGCCGCCAGCCTGGCCGCGGCCGCCGCCGGTCTGGCGCAGCCGGCGCTGGCCGCCGGGCGCACCGGCGAGCAGATCCTGGGCGAGACCTGCGCGGCCTGCCACGCCAGGGAAGGCGACCAGCAGTTCAGCCGCATCAGCCACCAGCGCAAGACGCCGGAAGGCTGGCTGATGAGCATCGCGCGCATGCAGGTGATGCACGGCGTGCAGATCGACGACGCCGACCGCCGCACCCTGGTCAAGTACCTGGCCGACAAGCAGGGCCTGGCGCCCAGCGAGACCGAGGGCGTGCGCTACGCCATGGAGCGCCGCCTCAACACGGTGGAGCAGTTCGACGACCAGTTCGCCCAGATGTGCGCGCGCTGCCACTCCGGCGCGCGGGTGGCCCTGCAGCGCCGCCCGGCCAAGGAATGGGAGCACCTGGTCAACTTCCACCTCGGCCAGTGGCCGTCGCTGGAGTACCAGGCGCAGTCGCGCGACCGCGACTGGCTGCCGATCGCCCTCAACGAGATGGTGCCGAAGCTGGCCAGCCAGTATCCGCTGGACAACCCGGCCTGGAGCGACTGGCAGAAGGCCAGGCCGACGGCCGCCGCGCTGCCGGGGCAGTGGAGCTTCAGCGGCCACCTGCCGGCCCGCGGCGACGTGCGTGGGGTGATGACGGTGAGCGCCGCCGAGGGCGACAGCTTCAAGGTCAGCCTCGAGGGCCAGTACGCCGACGGCAAGCCGCTCAAGGGCAGCGGCTCGGCGATCCTCTACAACGGCTACGAGTGGCGCGGCACCCTCGAGGTCGACGGCGTGGCCATGCGCCAGGTGTTCAGCGCGCTGAACGGCGAGATGCGCGGGCGCATGTTCGAGAGCGAGCACGACGAGCGCGGCCTCGACTTCGTCGCCGCCAAGGCCGGCACGCCGCGCCTGCTCGCCGTGCAGCCGGGCTACCTGAAGGCGGGCAGCGAGGCCGAGCTGACCCTGGTGGGCAGCGACCTTTCCGGCAAGCCGGACTTCGGCCCGGGCGTCGCGGTGGTCAAGGTGCTGGAGCAGAGCCCCGAGCGGATGCGCGTCAGGGTCAGGGCCGCGGCCGATGCCGCCGCCGGCAGCCGCAAGGTCGCGCTGGGTTCGCTCGAGGGCGTGAACCTGGCGGTGTACCAGTCGGTCAGCGAGGTCAAGGTGGTGCCGGCCTTCTCGGTCGCCCGCATCGGCGACAACGGCGGCTCGACGCCCAAGGTGCAGGGCCGCTTCGACGCCGAGGCCTGGGGCCAGGACGCCGCCGGCCAGGCCTTCCGCATCGGCTACCTGCCGGCGCAGTGGTCGGTGGCGGCGTTCAACGAGCAGGCCGAGGAGGACGAGGACGTCAAGTACGCCGGGCGCATGCAGGCCGACGGTGTGTTCGTGCCGGGCGACGCCGGTCCCAACCCGGCGCGCAAGATGTCCACCAACAACGCCGGCAACCTCAAGGTGATCGCCCGGGTCGAGGACGGCGGCAAGCCGCTCGAGGGCGAGGGCCAGCTGATCGTCACCGTGCAGCGCTGGAACAACCCGCCGCTGCCGTAAGCGCCCGCGTGCCGGGCGGGTCCGTCCCGCCCGCAGGGCAACGACGAGGGCAACGAATCCGGAGGCCGCCATGGGCGCAATCTTGAATCTGGTCGAGCGCAACCTGCACGAGGTGCAGGTCAACGACGACCGTCTGCTGTTCCACATCCCGAGCAGCTCGCTGTTCGCCGCCGACGCACTCACCGGCGGCATCATCGACGCGCTGCGCGGCGCGGGCTGCTCGCCCGAGGCGCTGGCGCAGCGCCTGGCCGGGCGCTTCGATGGTGCGGAGATCGACGAAACCCTGCGCGAGCTGATCGCGCTGGAAGTGGTCAGCGACGGCTCGCCGCTGACCCCGGAGATCGCCGTGCGCCGGGTCGAGCGCACCGCGCTGAACACCGTGGTGCTCAACGTCAACACCGGCTGCAACCTGAGCTGCACCTACTGCTACAAGGAAGACCTCGACAAGCCGTCGGCCGGCAGGAAGATGCAGTACGACACCGCGATCGCCTCGGTGGAGATGCTGCTCAGGGAGTCGCCGGACGAGGCGCGCTACACCGTGGTGTTCTTCGGCGGCGAGCCGCTGTCCAACCGCGCGCTGATCGAGCAGGTGGTGGACTGGTGCGAGGCGCGCTTCGCCGAGCTGGGCAAGGCGGTCGACTTCGTGATGACCACCAACGCCACCCTGCTCACCGAGGAGATCGTCGACTGGCTCAACGCCCATCGCTTCGGCCTGTCGGTGAGCATCGACGGGCCGAAGACGGTGCACGACCGCAACCGCATCACCGTGGGCGGGCAGGGCACCTACGACGTGGTGCGCAAGAAGGTGGACATGCTGCTGGCGCGCTACGACAGCCGCCCGGTGGGTGCGCGGGTGACCCTGACCCGCGGCATCACCGACGTCGAGACGATCTGGAACCACCTGTTCAACGAGCTGGGCTTCGCCGAGGTCGGCTTCGCCCCGGTCACCTCCGGCGATGTCAGCGACTACAACCTGAGCGGCGAAGAGCTGGCTGCGGTGTTCGCCAACATGAAGGCGCTCGGCCGCCATTACCTCGCCGAGGCGCTGGTCGGGCGCAACATCGGCTTCTCCAACCTGCACCAGCTGCTCACCGACATCCACGAGGGGCAGAAGAAGGCCCTGCCGTGCGGCGCCGGGCTGAAGATGCTGGCGGTCGACCATGCCGGCGAGCTGAACCTCTGCCACCGCTTCACCGGCTCCAGCCTGCCGACCTTCGGCAACGTGCACGAGGGCGTGAAGCAGGTCGAGCTCAACGACTTCCTCTCCCAGCGCCTGGACCGCAGCGGTACCGGCTGCGACAGCTGCCGCATCCGCAACCTGTGCTCGGGCGGCTGCTACCACGAGAGCTACGCCCGCTACGGCGACCCGGCCCACCCCACCTATCACTACTGCGAACTGATGCGCGACTGGGTCGACTTCGGCATCGAGGTCTACCACCGGATCATGGCCGAGAACCCGGCCTTCTTCAGCCGCTTCATCGCACCGAGAAAGGCCCACTGACATGAAACATCTCAAGCCGCTCAACCAGAAAGCCCAGCTGCTCGACCAGGCCGCCGCGGAGGATCGCGTCGAGGAAGTCATCGCCATGAGCGCGGTGGCCGGCTGCACCGCCACCACCGACCCGGGCTGGGAGATCGACGCCTTCGGCGGCGTCGCCTCGCTGTGCCAGCCGATGGAGTCCGACCTGTACGGCTGCTCCGACCCGTGCTGGTGGCCGGCCCAGGTGCCGGACATGATGAGCACCTACCCGGACTGGAACAAGGACGCGCAGGACTCCGCACAGGACTGGCGCAACCTCGGCACCGTATTCCCGAAAGACCAGTGAACGGCCGCAGACCAACAGGGGAACCGACATGAAGCTGCACACCATCAGCGGCCTGGCGGCCGCCATCGCCGGCGTCGTGCTGGGCCTGCCGGCGCACGCCGCCGGCGAAGCCGGCCCGGCGCTCAAGCCCGGCCACGAATACATGATCGCCACCAACTACCCGAACAACCTGCACGTGGTCGACCTGGCCAGCGACAAGGTCTACAAGACCTGCCAGATGCCCGATGCCTACGGCCCGGGCACCACGCAGATCGGCCCCGACCGCAAGACCGCCTACGTGCTCAACAACCACTACGGCGACCTCTACGGCATCGATCTGGACAGCTGCAAGACGGTGTTCCACGCGCGCCTGGCGCAGGGGCCGACCGAGAAGGCCCGCGCGCTGTTCTCCATCGCCCTGAGCCCGGACGGCAAGGAGATCTACAGCGTCGCCAACCCGACCGAGCTGAAGAGCGACCACTACGTGGTCAAGGCGCCGCGCCTGCAGGTCTACGCCACCGACGCCGGCCTCGACGCCAAGCCCGTGCGCAGCTTCGAGGTGCCGCGGCAGATCAGCATCATGCAGGCCGGTGCCGACGGCAGCCTGTACATGGCCGGCGCCGACGTCTACAAGCTCGACGTGCAGACCGGCAAGTACGAGGTGGCGCTGGCCAGCCGCAACTGGCAGCGGCCGCTGTACAGCCCGCCGGACGTGCTCTACGCCTGGCCGCAGCAGACCCACCTGGGCGACTTCTCGATGCTCTACACCGCGGCCAAGTTCAAGGACGCCAAGCAGGACCTGGCGACCGCCGACTTCGTCTACGGCTACTTCAGCATCGACCTGAAGACCGGCAAGACCACGGTGCAGGACTTCGCGCCGCTGACCGAGATCTACTTCACCGGCATGCGCTCGCCGAAGGACCCGAACCTGATGTTCGGCGTGCTCAACCGTCTGGCCAAGTACGACATCAGGGAGCAGAAGCTGCTGAAGACGGCGAAGCTCGATCACTCCTACTACTGCATCGCGCTGAACAAGGCCGGCAGCAAGGTCTACCTGGGCGGCACCTACAACGAGCTGGCGGTGTTCGACGCCGACAGCCTGGAGCCTGTCGGCAAGATCGAGCTGCCCGGCGGCGACATGGCGATCGCCACCACCCAGGTGTTCACCCGCTAAGCGCTATTCGGCTGACAGACGAGGCCGCTCTCCGCTCCGGTGGGGAGCGGCCTTCTTGCGTCTGCACGTCGGTGCAGGAGTCGCTTTCGCTGACGCGCAACGGCTGCGCGGCTTGCGGGATTCGGGCATGTCGGGGGCGCCAGGCGGGTACCCGGGCGTGGGGCAGGGGGCGTTCTGGGGGCTGGCGGGCAGGGCGGGCGGCTGGCCGGAAAAGAAACGGGCCGGCATCGCTGCCGGCCCGCGCATCGGCCCTTGGCGGTCAGGGCTGGCCCATGCCGTCGTCGATGGCGATGCCCTGCGCGCGCATCCGCGCGATCAGCCCGGCGCGGGTGCCGGGCAGGTTGAGCAGGGCGTTGTGGCGTACCCGGGCGACTTCCTCGGCGGTGTACGGCTGGAAGCCGGCCGGGGTGCTGGCGCCGGCCATGCCGTGCTGCGGATCGAGGATCCAGTTGAGCAGTTCGGCGATCTGCGCGTCACTGAGCGCGGCCTGGGCCACGCCGGGGACGCGGACGAGGAACTCGCGGCCGCCCTCGACGCGCAGGAAGTTGCCGACGAAACCGCTCATCTTCGGCGTGTCGTTGCGCGCCGAGCCCTCGCCGCTGCCCAGGTGGCAGCCGGCGCACTGCAGCTGGTAGTTGGTGGCCACGCTGTAGCCGGCCTGGGCGATGGGCGTCTGTGGCGCCTCGTTGCCCGGCGCCGGCTTCTGCTGCGGGTCGGGGAAGGCGCGGGCCATGGCCGGGGGAGCCGCCAGTACGGTGGCCAGTCCGGCGAGGATCAGCAGGCGCATGACGGCTCTCTCCTTCACTGGGCGACGCCGCGGATCACCGAGATGGTGCAGTTGTAGACGCTGTTGGACTTGGCGCCCAGGCACCAGTTGACGTCGTTGTTGTTAAACGGCCGGTACATCGGCTCCTCGCTGTCGTTGCGGGTACAGGCGCACTGGCCGCAGGCCTGCTTACCGCAGCAGTCGTTGTAGGAAATGATGTAGTTCTTGCCGTCGGCCGGGTTGCGGCAGGTGCCGATCCAGGTCACCTGGGAGACCTCGGTGCCGGGCGGGCACTTGGTGGTGGTGCCGCCGCAGCAGCTGCACAGGAAGCCGTCTACCGAGCAGTGACGCCAGTAGTCGCAGCTGTTCGGGTCGCCCGGATCGCCGGGGTTGCCGGTTTCGCCGGCGTGCGCCTTGGAGGCGCGGTCGATGGGCAGCAGCAGCGGCAGGGCGGCGCCGGCCACCAGCCAGGAGCCGATGCGGGAAAGTGCCTGGCGGCGCGAGGTGACGTCGGCGATCCGGCGGGCGGAGCGTTCGAACAGGATGTCCAGCAGTTTCATGGGGTGTCTCCTCGGACCTTGTTATTGGTGGATCTTCACGGCGCTGTCGTGCGCGTGGGCAGGGGTGTGCAGGTAGTCCTGCAGGGAGGCGATGCCCATGCGTTCGGCCTCGAACAGGCTGTCCAGGTGCTCGCGGGAGTTGACCAGGCCCTTGGCGCGCAGGATGCCGGCGGCATCGATCAGCGCGGCGTAGGGCAGCTTGCCGATCTGGTAGGTCATGCCGACTTCCGGGCCGACCACGTAGCGCGCGTCCTCCAGCTTGAACTCGCGGATCAGCGCGGCCTGGGCCTCCGGCTCGCCGTCGCTGACGTAGATCACCTCGAGGTCGGGGCGCTCCTTGGCCACCGCCTTGATCGCCGGCAGCAGCGACTTGCACACCGGGCAGCTGGGGGCGAGGAAGAACAGCAGCTGGCCCTTGTCGGCCGGGTAGCCGAAGTTCACCGGACGGCCGTTGCGGTCGGCGGCGGTGACCCTGGGCGCCGGTTCGTTGACCGCCACGCCCTTGTCGATCATCAGTGCGCCGGCCGGCGCGAGGCGGCCGTGCAGCACGCCGATCTGGCGCACCAGGCCCATGAGGACGAAGGCCAGGGCGATGAGGAGCAGCCAGAGCAGGATGTTGGAAACGATCAGAGCTTCCATGGTTTCACCTTCCAGTCAGTTTGAGCAGGCGCGGGGCGTTGGTCAGCAGACCGTCGGCCGCCGCGTAGAGCAGCAGGAGTACCGCGGCGGCGGCGATGGCGACGAAGCCGTCGAAGGCGCCGAGTTCACGGGCCAGCGGCGGCAGCGCGGCGAGCACGGCGAGGCCGAGCAGCGCGGCGTTGCGCAGCAGCAGCAGCGGGCGCAGCGGCTGGCTTTCGCCAGGGCCGGCGCAGCCGCAGTCGATGTCGCGGCGGCCGCGCCACAGGTTGACGGCGATGGCGCCGGCGTAGAGCGCCATC
>NZ_SSTC01000121.1 GCF_004801855.1 Pseudomonas sp. A-1
TCCGGTGGACGATTTCGAGGATGAAACATTGATTTCTGGTCTTTGCGCCAGAACCGTTCTTTAAAAATTTGGGTAAGTGATAGAAGTATTGAACTGGAGAGTGTTTTCACTGCACTTTTCAGGTCAAGGTAAAATTTGCGAGTTCAAGCGCAAGTTTTCGGCGAATGTCGTAATTCACGATTATAACCAGATTGCTTGGGGTTATATGGTCAAGTGAATAAGCGCATACGGTGGATGCCTTGGCAGTCAGAGGCGATGAAAGACGTGGTAGCCTGCGATAAGCTTCGGGGAGTCGGCAAACAGACTTTGATCCGGAGATCTCTGAATGGGGAAACCCACCCGGGATAACCCGGGTATCTTGTACTGAATACATAGGTGCAAGAGGCGAACCAGGGGAACTGAAACATCTAAGTACCCTGAGGAACAGAAATCAACCGAGATTCCCTTAGTAGTGGCGAGCGAACGGGGATTAGCCCTTAAGCTTCTTGGATTTTAGCGGAACGCTCTGGAAAGTGCGGCCATAGTGGGTGATAGCCCCGTACGCGAAAGGATCCTTGAAGTGAAATCGAGTAGGACGGAGCACGAGAAACTTTGTCTGAATATGGGGGGACCATCCTCCAAGGCTAAATACTACTGACTGACCGATAGTGAACCAGTACCGTGAGGGAAAGGCGAAAAGAACCCCGGAGAGGGGAGTGAAATAGAACCTGAAACCGTATGCGTACAAGCAGTGGGAGCCTACTTTGTTAGGTGACTGCGTACCTTTTGTATAATGGGTCAGCGACTTATATTCAGTGGCGAGCTTAACCGATTAGGGGAGGCGTAGCGAAAGCGAGTCTTAATAGGGCGTTTAGTCGCTGGGTATAGACCCGAAACCGGGCGATCTATCCATGAGCAGGTTGAAGGTTAGGTAACACTGACTGGAGGACCGAACCCACTCCCGTTGAAAAGGTAGGGGATGACTTGTGGATAGGAGTGAAAGGCTAATCAAGCTCGGAGATAGCTGGTTCTCCTCGAAAGCTATTTAGGTAGCGCCTCACGTATCACTCCAGGGGGTAGAGCACTGTTTCGGCTAGGGGGTCATCCCGACTTACCAAACCGATGCAAACTCCGAATACCTGGAAGTGTCAGCGTGGGAGACACACGGCGGGTGCTAACGTCCGTCGTGAAAAGGGAAACAACCCAGACCGCCAGCTAAGGTCCCAAAGTTGTGGTTAAGTGGTAAACGATGTGGGAAGGCTTAGACAGCTAGGAGGTTGGCTTAGAAGCAGCCACCCTTTAAAGAAAGCGTAATAGCTCACTAGTCGAGTCGGCCTGCGCGGAAGATGTAACGGGGCTCAAACCACACACCGAAGCTGCGGGTGCATCGCAAGATGCGCGGTAGAGGAGCGTTCTGTAAGCCTGTGAAGGTGAGTTGAGAAGCTCGCTGGAGGTATCAGAAGTGCGAATGCTGACATGAGTAACGACAATGGGTGTGAAAAACACCCACGCCGAAAGACCAAGGGTTCCTGCGCAACGTTAATCGACGCAGGGTTAGTCGGTCCCTAAGGCGAGGCTGAAGAGCGTAGTCGATGGGAAACAGGTTAATATTCCTGTACTTCTGGTTACTGCGATGGAGGGACGGAGAAGGCTAGGCCAGCTTGGCGTTGGTTGTCCAAGTTTAAGGTGGTAGGCTGGGATCTTAGGTAAATCCGGGATTCCAAGGCCGAGAGCTGATGACGAGTTATCTTTCAGATGACGAAGTGGTTGATGCCATGCTTCCAGGAAAAGCTTCTAAGCTTCAGGTAACCAGGAACCGTACCCCAAACCGACACAGGTGGTTGGGTAGAGAATACCAAGGCGCTTGAGAGAACTCGGGTGAAGGAACTAGGCAAAATGGCACCGTAACTTCGGGAGAAGGTGCGCCGGTGAGGGTGAATGATTTACTCAGTAAGCCCATGCCGGTCGAAGATACCAGGCCGCTGCGACTGTTTATTAAAAACACAGCACTCTGCAAACACGAAAGTGGACGTATAGGGTGTGACGCCTGCCCGGTGCCGGAAGGTTAATTGATGGGGTTAGCGCAAGCGAAGCTCTTGATCGAAGCCCCGGTAAACGGCGGCCGTAACTATAACGGTCCTAAGGTAGCGAAATTCCTTGTCGGGTAAGTTCCGACCTGCACGAATGGCGTAACGATGGCGGCGCTGTCTCCACCCGAGACTCAGTGAAATTGAAATCGCTGTGAAGATGCAGTGTATCCGCGGCTAGACGGAAAGACCCCGTGAACCTTTACTATAGCTTTGCACTGGACTTTGAGCTTGCTTGTGTAGGATAGGTGGGAGGCTTTGAAGCGTGGACGCCAGTTCGCGTGGAGCCATCCTTGAAATACCACCCTGGCAATCTTGAGGTTCTAACTCTGGTCCGTCATCCGGATCGAGGACAGTGTATGGTGGGTAGTTTGACTGGGGCGGTCTCCTCCCAAAGAGTAACGGAGGAGTACGAAGGTGCGCTCAGACCGGTCGGAAATCGGTCGTAGAGTATAAAGGCAAAAGCGCGCTTGACTGCGAGACAGACACGTCGAGCAGGTACGAAAGTAGGTCTTAGTGATCCGGTGGTTCTGTATGGAAGGGCCATCGCTCAACGGATAAAAGGTACTCCGGGGATAACAGGCTGATACCGCCCAAGAGTTCATATCGACGGCGGTGTTTGGCACCTCGATGTCGGCTCATCACATCCTGGGGCTGAAGCCGGTCCCAAGGGTATGGCTGTTCGCCATTTAAAGTGGTACGCGAGCTGGGTTTAGAACGTCGTGAGACAGTTCGGTCCCTATCTGCCGTGGACGTTTGAGATTTGAGAGGGGCTGCTCCTAGTACGAGAGGACCGGAGTGGACGAACCTCTGGTGTTCCGGTTGTCACGCCAGTGGCATTGCCGGGTAGCTATGTTCGGAAGAGATAACCGCTGAAAGCATCTAAGCGGGAAACTCGCCTCAAGATGAGATCTCACTGGGGACTCGATCCCCCTGAAGGGCCGTCGAAGACTACGACGTTGATAGGCTGGGTGTGTAAGCGTTGTGAGGCGTTGAGCTAACCAGTACTAATTGCCCGTGAGGCTTGACCATATAACACCCAAACAATCTGCGATCCCAGGATCACAGTGGGTGCGACAGGCCGAAAGCTTGCAGAACCGCAAATTACCAAATCTGATACACTATCACTTGCCCAATTCGGGGTAGCGCCACGGCGATGCCCCAACCGAATTGCTTGACGACCATAGAGCGTTGGAACCACCTGATCCCATCCCGAACTCAGCAGTGAAACGACGCATCGCCGATGGTAGTGTGGGGCTTCCCCATGTGAGAGTAGGTCATCGTCAAGCACCTATACAGAAACCCCGATCAGCCACGCTGGTCGGGGTTTCGTCTTTTCGGTCTAAGACTCGCGGTTGCTGTCCCTGGCGTTTATCATCGTGCAGGCGTGCTGATACGAGGTGGAAATCTTGCAGTTATTACGTCTATTAGCGGACGGGCGCTTTCATTCCGGAGAGGCGCTGGGCGCGCAGCTGGGGATCAGCCGCAGTGCGGTATGGAAGCAGCTGCAGCAGCTGGAGCAGGACTATGGCGTATGTCTGCAACGGATTCGCGGTAAAGGCTACCGCCTGGAGCAGCCCCTGAGCCTGCTGTCGGCTGAGTTGCTCAGCCAGCGCTTACCGCGCCAGCGGGTCCTGATCGAGGAGCGTGTCGACTCCACCAATGCTTTGGCCCTACGCCAGCTGGGCTATCTCGAGCCTCCTTATGTGGTACTGGCCGAGGCGCAAAGCATGGGGCGGGGGCGGAGGGGGCGCCATTGGGTGAGCCCCTATGGTACGAATCTGTATTTTTCCCAGGTCATCCGCATCGATCGCTCGAGCACCCAGTTGCAGGCGCTGAGCCTCGTGGTCGGTTTGGTGGTGCTGCGCACGCTGCGCCAGCTAGGTGTGCGCGAGATTGGGCTGAAATGGCCGAATGACCTGCTGGCGTCCGGAAAGAAAATTGCGGGCATCCTGCTCGAACTCAATGGCGATCCGGCGGACATCTGCCATGTGGTGATCGGCATCGGCATCAATGCCAATATGCTGCATGAAGAGGGCATCGATCAGGCGTGGACGTCAATGCAGAGGGAGATCGGGCGCACCGTGGATCGCAACGAGCTAGCCATCGTTCTGGCCGAGCAGCTCGAGCAGGCCCTGACCATGCATCGGGAGCAGGGCTTTGCCGCCTTTCACCAGGAGTGGGAGCGCTATCACCTGTGGCAGGGGCGGGAGGTGCGCCTGATCAGTGGCGTGCACGAGGTGGCTGGCACCGCGCTGGGAGTATCTGGCGACGGAGGCCTGCGGCTGTTGGTCGAAGGCGCCGAGCAGGTGTATAGCGGCGGCGAGCTGAGCCTGAGGCTGCAGCATGATTCTTGAGCTGGATTGCGGAAATACACGGATCAAGTGGCGTGTGCTGCCGGCTGACGGCGCGGATCCCGTGCTGGAAGGGACGGCGGAAACGGCGGCCGAACTGCGTGCTCAGCTGGATAGGCTCGACGGGGCGCCGCTTCGCTGGTGCCGGATCGTCAGCGTGCGCAGCGATGAAGAGACCCGCCAGTTGCTCGACGAGGTCAGTAGGGGGGGCGAACTGCGTATCCTCCAGGCCAGTGCTGCCGTCCGGTGTGCTGGAGTGCGCAACGGTTACCGCGAGTATGCGCGTCTCGGACTGGATCGCTGGCTGGCGATCCTTGGCGGCTACCATCTGGCCGGCAAGGCCTGTCTGGTGATTGACCTGGGGACGGCCGTGACGGCAGACCTCGTCAGCGTCGATGGGCAGCATCTGGGCGGCTACATCTGTTCGGGCCTGCCGCTGATGCGTGCCCAACTGCGCGGCCACACGCGGCGGATCCGCTACGAAGACGGCGAGGCGGCACAGGCCGGTGGCGAGCTGCTGCCGGGCCGTTCCACGGCGGAGGCGGTGGAGCGCGGCTGTCTGCTGATGCTGCGTGGTTTTGTCCGCGAACAGTGTGCTGCGGCGGGAGAATTGCTGGGCGGGGATTTCGAGGTGTTCCTGACGGGAGGGGATGCCGCCTTGGTTGCCGATGTCTGGCCGCAGTCAAAATGCCGGCCGGATCTCGTATTCGTCGGTTTGGCGCTGGCCTGTCCGATCGAGCGGAGTTGAGTGCATGCGCTGGGTGTTTCTGTTGTTGTTGCTTCTGAATGTCGGTCTTTTCGTCTGGCAGCATCGTCTGGCGCCCAGTGCCGGAGGTGAGCTGTCGCTGTCCATGCGGACGCCAACCGCGGCCGTTGCTCCGGCCCAGTCGCTGCGCCTGCTGGCGGAGGCTCAGCAGGCTGCCGCGACAGCAGGCATGGCCGGCACGGGCGGAAGCTCGGAGGAGTCTGTCGCGCGCTGCCTGGTACTGGGCGGCTTCAATAGCATGGAGAGGGCCCGCCAGCTCGAGCAGCGCCTGCTGAGTCTCGACATTGCCGTCCGGGTGGTATCCGCCGAGGCGTCGTTCGGCAGCGATCACTGGGTGTACATCCCGCCCCTTGCCTCGCGACAAGCCTCCCTGCGGCAGCTGCGCGAGTTGCAGGCGCGCGGAGTCGACAGCTACCTGATCACCGAGGGCGAGATGGCCAACGGCATATTGCTGGGGGTGTTCCCCCGTCTGGACGCTGCCGTGAGCGTGGCCGACAAGCTGCGAGCCAGCGGGTACGCTCCACAGCTGCGCGAACTACCGCGGATCTACCAGGAGTACTGGGTCCGGGTGGCGGAAAAGGACCAGCGCCTGGTGGATGGGGCGGTGGTGCAACGCCTGCAGGCCGACTTTTCCGATCTAAAACATCAACTTATCTCATGCTCGGGGGTTGCGCATCGCTGAAAAAGCACTTATGATGCGCACCACTTGAGACGCACTGCCAGGCAGCGCTTCGAAAGGGTCAAGAGAGATGAAAATCGCTTGACATTGGCTGGGCAGACGTTAAGAATGCCGCACCCTCTGGAGGGGTTCCCGAGTGGCCAAAGGGATCAGACTGTAAATCTGACGTCATCGACTTCGAAGGTTCGAATCCTTCCCCCTCCACCAGATTAAGCGTGAGCTGCAAGCTCCGCGGGTATAGTTCAGTGGTAGAACCTCAGCCTTCCAAGCTGATGATGCGGGTTCGATTCCCGCTACCCGCTCCAGTTTTGTTGTTCGTGCACAGCGCTTCGCTCATGTAGCTCAGCTGGTAGAGCACACCCTTGGTAAGGGTGAGGTCAGCGGTTCAAATCCGCTCATGAGCTCCAAACAGACAAAGGCAGATATGAAAATATCTGCCTTTGTTCTATGTGGGCAGTTTTTCCAGTTCCTCGACCGGAGAGTGTCTCGATGGCTAAAGAGAAATTTGAACGTTCCAAACCGCACGTCAATGTCGGCACCATCGGTCACGTCGACCATGGCAAGACCACGCTGACCGCTGCGCTGACCAAGGTCTGCGCCGAGACCTGGGGTGGTTCCGCTCGCGACTTCTCCCAGATCGACAACGCTCCGGAAGAGAAGGCGCGCGGTATCACCATCAACACCTCGCACGTCGAGTACGA
>NZ_SSTC01000122.1 GCF_004801855.1 Pseudomonas sp. A-1
CGCCGAGACGCGCGGCGCGCGCTGCACCTGCGGGCGCGCCGCGGGAGCCGCCGCCCGGGCCTGCCGGTCACGCAGGCGGAACACGCCCATGGTGCGCAGGGCGTCGTCCAGATGGCCCTTGAGGTCGACCGAAGCCTGCGCCGCGGTCTGCACCAGACCGGCGTTGCGCTGGGTCACGTCGTCCATCTGCGCCACCGCCTGGTTGACCTGGGCGATGCCGCTGCTCTGCTCATTGGAGGCGGCGGCGATCTCGCCCATGATGTCGTTGACCTTGGTCACCGCCGCCACCACGCCCTCGATGCTCTGTTCGGCGCGCTGCACCAGCTGGGCACCCTCGTCGATCTGCTGCGAGGAGCTGACGATCAGCCCACGGATCTCCCGGGACGCCTCGGCCGAGCGGCTGGCCAGATTGCGCACCTCGCTGGCCACCACGGCGAAGCCGCGGCCCTGCTCGCCGGCGCGCGCCGCCTCCACCGAGGCGTTGAGCGCGAGGATGTTGGTCTGGAAGGCGATCGAGTCGATCACGTTGATGATCTCGGTCATCTTGCGCGAGGTGGCGGTGATCTGGTCCATGGTGCCGACCACCTGGCCCATCACCTCGCCGCTGTCGCGCACGGTGCTGGCGGCGTCGCTGGCCAGCTGGCTGGCGTGGCGGGCGTTGCCGGCGTTCTGCTGCACGGTGGCGGTCAGCTCTTCCATGCTCGCCGCGGTCTGCTGCAGCGAGGCGGCCTGCTGCTCGGTGCGCGCGGACAGTTCCTCGTTGCCGCGGGCAATGTCGTCCACCGCCAGGGCCAGCGAGTCGACGCTGTGGTTCACGTCGCGGGCGATCCGCGCGACGCTGTTGCGCACCGCGCCCTGGAAACGGATCAGCTCGGCCATTTCACCGATCTCGCACTCGCCCAGGCGGGCCTCCAGATTGCCGGCGGCCAGCTGCGCCATGTAGTCGACCGAGTCCTGCAGCGCGCGGTGCATCGCGCGACCGGTCCCCACGATGCGGCCGAGCAGGAACAGGCCGACTAGCGCCATGCCCGCCTCCTCGGCCAGATCGGCAGCCCCCGCGCCACTGATCAGCGCCTGCACCAGGTCGAAGCCGCTGTCGACCACCAGCACCAGGGCGGCGGCCATGATGCTCCACAGGCGCGCGCGCAGGGACGGCTGGCGCAGGTGCACCAGCCAGCCACGCGGTCCGCGATGCACCAGGCGCCCGCGATCGAGGCGCAGGTGCTTGCCGCGCCCCTCGCGAATCGCCCGGTAGGCCGCGCTCGCCGCATCCACCTCGGCCCGGCCCGGCTTCGAGCGCACCGAGGTGTAACCCACCACCCGCCCGGCCTCGACGGTCGGCGTGACGTTGGCGCGCACCCAGTAGTGGTCGCCGTTCTTGCGCCGGTTCATCACCAGGCCGTTCCAGGAATGCCCCTGCTGGATGGTTTCCCACAGGTTGGCGAAGGCGGCCGGCGGCATGTCCGGATGACGCACCAGGTTGTGGTTGGCGCCGTGCAGCTCCTCCCAGGAGTAGCCGCTGACCTCGATGAAGCTCGGGTTGGCATAGGTGATCCGGCCCTGCAGATCGGTACGGGAAATCAGGAAGTGCTCATCCCGCAGCTCGTACTCGCGCTGGGTGACCGGCTGGTTGTTACGCATAACAGACTTGCTCCACGGCTGTGGCAGGCCGGCACGGGGCCGGCGTATTCATTGGCAGGCAGGGCGCGGTGGCGAAAGGCCACAGCGCTCTGCGGTAAATCGCGTCAGCAGACGTTCCATGCGACAACCTCCGTGTGTCGGTCGAACCCTTCAGAATTCGCTCCACTCCTCGACCGGCTCGGCGCTCTTGCGCCGCGCCGGCTGGCTGCTGGCCGCCGGGGCAGCGACCGGGGTCGCAGGCCGGCGCGCTCCGCTGGCAGGCTGGCGCGGCGCGGCAGGCGACTGGCCATCCAGGCGGAACACGCCGATGGTGCGCAGGGCGTCGGTCAGGTGCACCTCCAGCTCGACCGCGGCCTGCGCGGCGCGCTGCACCAGGCCGGCGTTGCGCTGGGTGACGTCGTCCATCTGAGCCACCGCCTGGTTGACCAGGCCGATGCCGCTGCTCTGCTCGGCCGAAGCGGCGGCGATCTCGCCCATGATGTCGTTGACCTTGGTCACCGCATCCACCACCCCCTCGATGCTCTGCTCGGCGCGCTGTACCAGCTGGGCGCCCTCGTCGATCTGCTGCGAGGAGCTGACGATCAGCCCGCGGATCTCCCGCGAGGCCTCCGCCGAGCGGCTGGCCAGGTTGCGTACCTCGCTGGCCACCACGGCGAAGCCGCGGCCCTGCTCGCCGGCGCGCGCCGCTTCCACGGAGGCGTTCAGCGCGAGGATGTTGGTCTGGAAGGCGATCGAGTCGATCACGTTGATGATCTCGGTCATCTTCCGCGAAGTGCTGGTGATCTGCCCCATGGTGCCGACCACCTGGCCCATCACCTCGCCGCTCTCGCGCACGGTGGTGGCGGCGTCGCTGGCCAGCTGGCTGGCGTGACGGGCGTTGCCGGCGTTCTGCTGCACGGTGGCGGTCAGCTCTTCCATGCTCGCCGCGGTCTGCTGCAGCGAGGCGGCCTGCTGCTCGGTGCGCGCGGATAGCTCCTCGTTGCCACCGGCGATCTGTTCGACCGCAGTCGACAAGGCATTGACGCTGCCGCTGACGTCGAGCGAGATGCCGCGCATGCTCTTGCGCAGGGCGTCCTGGAAGCGCATCAGCTGGGCCAGCTCGTCGAGCCGGCTGCTGCGCAGGCGCACCTCGAGGTTGCCGGCGGCCAGTTGCGCCATGTAGTCGGAGGCGAACTCCAGGCCACGCAGCAGCGCCCGCCCGGTACTCAGGGTCATGGTCAGCAGCAGCACCCCGAGCAGCGCCATCACGCCCTCGGCCAGCATCTCCGGTCCCGCCGCGCCGTCGAGGAACTTGGTTACCCCGGACACGCTGTTGCCGATCACCATCAGCACCGCGATCAGGCGGATCAGCCACAGCCGGAAACGCAGCGAGGACGGCTGCAGGCGCGCCAGCCAGCCGGCCGGGCCACGGCGCAGCAGGCGGCCGCGATCAAGCATGAACTGGCGGCCGCCGCCGTCGCGGATCTGCCGGTAGGCGTCGACGACCGAGTCGACCTCCTCGCGGCTCGCCTTGCGGCGGATCGAGGTGTAGCCCACCACCCGGCCGTCCTCGACGGTCGGCGTGACGTTGGCGCGCACCCAGTAGTGGTCGCCGTTCTTGCGACGGTTCTTCACCAGGCCGTTCCAGGAATGCCCTTCCTGGATGGTCGTCCACAGGTTGGCGAAGGCCGCCGGTGGCATGTCCGGATGGCGCACCAGGTTGTGATCGGCGCCGTTGAGCTCCTCCCAGCTATAGCCGCTGACCCGGATGAAGGTCGGGTTGGCATAGGTGATCCGCCCCTTGAGGTCGGTACGCGAGATCAGGAAGGTGTCATCCGCCAACTCGAATTCGCGCTGGGTGACCGGCTGGTTGTTGCGCATGCTGACTCTCCATGGATGTGAGTGGCTTCGGGGCGTTGCGACCGCTCTGCGGCGGTTCAGAAGGTCTGCCAGTCGTCCTCGTCCGCCGACCTGGCCGCGGGACGGCTGTCAGCGGTGCGGGCCAGTTCAGCCACCTCGCGCTCGGCGCTCTCGTACTGCTGCCGGGCCCACGACCGGGCCGGCGGGCGCGACGACGCCTGCGTCTCGACGATGCGGAACACCTCCACCGCCTCGCGCAGGCGCTGGGCTTCGCCGACCAGATCGCTGGCGGCACGCGCCGAGTCCTGCACCAGGCCGGCGTTCTGCTGGGTCACCTGGTCCATCTGGGTCACCGCCTGGTTGACCAGGCCGATGCCGTTGCTCTGCTCGGCGGAGGCGGCGGCGATCTCGTCCATGATGTCGGCGACCTTCTGCACCGCCTCGACGATCTCCTGCATGGCGTTGCCGGCCTGGCTGACCAGGTTGCTGCCGGTCTCGACCCGCGCCACCGACTCGCCGATCAGGGTGCGGATGTCCTTGGCCGCGTCGGCGCTGCGGCTGGCCAGGCTGCGCACCTCGCCGGCCACCACGGCGAAGCCGCGGCCCTGCTCGCCGGCGCGCGCCGCTTCCACCGAGGCGTTCAGCGCGAGGATGTTGGTCTGGAAGGCGATCGAGTCGATCAGCTTGATGATCTCGGCGACCCGGTGCGAGCTGCTGCTGATCTGCCCCATGGTGCTGACCACCTCCTCGACCACCTCGCCGCCGCGCTGCGCGGCCTGCGCGGCGGTGGCCGCCAGCTGGCTGGCCTGGCGCGCGTTGTCGGCGTTCTGGCCGACGGTGGCGGTCAGTTGCTCCATGCTGGAGGCGGTATTCTCCAGCGAGGCGGCCTGATCGATGGTCCGCGAGGACAGGTTGCGGTTGCCCTCGGCGATGTCCTGGGCGCCCTCGTGGATCAGCTGGCTGCTGTGGCGCACGGTGCCCACGGTGGCGGTCAGACGCTGCTGGATATGCGCCAGCGAGGCGAACAGCTGGCCGATTTCGTTGCTGCTGCCCGCCTCGATCGGCTCGGCCAGATTGCCGGCGGCGATCTGCTCGCAGTGGCCGACCACCCGCTGCAGCGGGCGGATCACGTTGCGGCCGACGCCCCACACCACGGCGAAGATGCTGGCCACCGAGAGCAGCAGGACCAGGACGATCAGCCAGCGGACGGCGCCGGCGAACTCGGCGAAGGCCTGCTGCTGCGCGCCGGCCTGCGGCACGGCGGCGATGCTCTGTTCGGCGAATCCCAGGCTGTACCAGCCGAGCGCGCTGAGGGCGCAGACCAGCGTGGCGAACAGGCCCAGGACCAGGTTCCAGCTCAACCGCACGGTCATGTTGTTCAGTAGCTTCACCTTGCTCTCCTTGTGCAGCGACCCGCCACCGGCGACGGGCCGCGCTCTCGATGCTTCAGGCCCAGGCGGTTTCGCCGCGCGCCGTTGCCGGCTGCAGCTCGAACGGCTCGCCAGCGGCAGACTCGTTCACCCGCGAGCGCGGTGCGGCGTCGCCACCGCCGATGACGAAGCGCACCACATGCTCGCTCAGCCGCGCGCTCTGCTTGCTCAGGCGCTGCGCGGCCAGCGCACTGTCCTGCACCATGCCGGCGTTGCGCTGGGTCATCTGGTCCATCTGCGCCACCGCCACGTTGACCTGCTCGATGCCACTGCTCTGCTCCGCAGAGGCCGAGGAGATCTCGCTGATCAGGATGTTCAGCCGGCCGATGTCGGCGACCATGTTGCGGATGACCTCGCCGGTCTGGCGTACCCGCTCGTTGCCGGTGCGCACCTGGCCCCCGGCGCTGTCGATCAGCCCCTTGATCTCGTGGGCCGCCTCGGCCGAGCGACTGGCCAGCTTGCGCACTTCGCCGGCCACCACGGCGAAGCCGCGGCCCTGCTCGCCGGCGCGCGCCGCTTCCACCGAGGCATTGAGGGCGAGGATGTTGGTCTGGAAGGCGATCGCGTCGATGGTGTCGACGATGCTGGACATCTGGCTGGCGCTGGCCTGGATCGCGCTCATGGCGTCGACCACCTGCTCCATGGCGCTGCCGCCCTTGTGCGCGTTGTCGGCGCAGTTGGCCGCCAGACGCCGCGCCTGGTCGGCGTTCTCGGCGTTCTGCCGCACGGTGGAGGTGAGCTGCTCCATGGTCGAGGCGGTTTCCGCCAGGGCGGCGGCCTGCTGCTCGGTACGCGCCGCCAGTTCGGCGTTGCCGTAGCTGATCGCCTCGGCCTCCTCCTGAACCTCGTGGGCGCTGTGGCTGATGTCGCCGATGGTGCGGCTGAGCGACTCGCGCATGCGGTTCATGTCCGCCAGCAGGCTCTGGCTATCGCCGGCGCGCAGCTGCGGCGCCTGGCTGAGGTCGCCTTCGGCGATCTGCCGGGCCACCACCACGGCATAGCGCGGATCACCCCCCAGACGCTGCAGCAGGTCACGGATCACCCAGCCCATCAGCAGCGACAGCGGGATGCCGACCAGCAGCAGGCCAAGGGCCGACTGGATCAGCTTCTCTATGAACATGTCGTTGATGTCGGCGATGTAGGTGCCGGTACCGATGTACCAGCCCCAGGGCTCGAAGCTGCGCACGTAGGAGCGCTTGTTCTCCAGCTCCTCGCTGCTGGCGTGCTTCCAGCGGTAGTCGATGAAGGCGGACTCGCCGGCCTGCTTCACCGCCTGGGCCATTTCGGCGAACAGGTGGCGGCCATCGGCATCCTTGAAGTCCTCGACCGAGGTGCTGGCCGGGATGGTCGGGTGGGCAACGACCATGCTGTCGTCGAAGATGAAGAAATAGCCGCGCCCGTCATCGTAGCGCATGCTCTTGATCAGCTCGCTCGCATACAGCTGGCCCGCGTCCAGGCTCATGCCGCCGCGCTGGACCTGCGCGGCCACGTCGCTGATCACCGAGCGGGCGATTTCCACCTGGCTCTCCACCTTGGCCTTGCGCTCGTCGAACATCACGCTGCGCGTTACCCAGGCACTCCAGAACATCAGCACCAGCATGGCCAGCCAGGCGGCGATCAGTGTGCCCCACAGCTTCTGGCTCGTAGTCAGATTGCGCATCCCATACCCCCGAGGTCTTTTCTTTTAACTTATGGCTTGCCGATTGACCCGTCTCGCGCGGCTCTTGCGGCCTTTCTGTCTATCGGCAATCCGGGGAAGAACTTTCGAGCCGGCCGCTCAGACCGCGGTCTTTTCCACCAGCGCCATTTCCTCGCTGGTCAGCATGCGGTCGATGTCGACCAGCACCAGCATGCGGTCCTCCAAGCTGGCCAGCCCGCTGAGGTAGTCGGAGGACAGCGACAGGCCGAACTCCGGCGCCGGCTTGATCTGTTCGGGAGTCAGGCTGAGCACGTCGGAAACGCCGTCGACCACCACGCCGACCACCCGGCCGGAGACGTTCACCACGATCACCACGGTCTGGCTGTCGTACTCGACGCGGTCGAGGTTGAACTTGATGCGCAGGTCGACGATCGGCACGATCACCCCGCGCAGGTTGGTGACACCCTTGATGAACGGCGGCGCGCTGGCGATCCGGGTGACGTTCTCGTAGCCGCGGATCTCCTGGGCCTTGAGGATGTCGATGGCGTACTCCTCGCTGCCCAGGGAGAACACCAGGAACTCGCGCGGACGCGCCTCTGCGGCGGCGTTGTCGGTCGTTTGGAAGGACATCAGATAACCTCCTGGAGGGGAGCTGCGGTGCTGCGCGGGTCGCGCAGGGCGGATTGGCTACGGTTGAGGCGCTGCAGGTCGCCGACATCGAGGATCAGCGCGACGCTGCCATCGCCGAGGATGGTGGCGGCGGAAATCCCCGGCACCCGGCGGTAGTTGGTTTCCAGGTTCTTCACCACCACCTGCTGCTGGCCGATCAAATCGTCCACCTGCAGGGCATAACGGCGGCCCTCGCCCTGCACGATCACGGTGATCGACTCGGTAGGTGCAGTACGCGCATCGGCAACATCCATGACCTGATGCAGCGCCACCACCGGCAGATACTCGTCGCGCACCTTGAGCAGCAGGTCGGTGCCGGCCATCGAGTAGAGGTCCTCGGCGCGCGGCTGCAGCGATTCGAGCACTGCGCTGAGCGGCAGGATGAAGACCTCCTTGCCGACACGCACCGACATGCCGTCGAGGATCGCCAGGGTCAGCGGCAGGACGATGCGGATGGTGGTGCCCTGCCCGGCGCGCGAGAGGATCTGCACATGGCCGCCCATCGACTGGATGTTGCGGCGCACGACGTCCATGCCCACCCCGCGCCCCGACACGTCGCTGACCTGTTCGGCCGTGGAGAAGCCGGGAGCGAAGATCAGTTGCCAGACTTCGTCGTCGGGCATGCCGTCGTTCACCGCCAGGCCCTGGCTGCGCGCCTTGGCCAGCAGTTTGTCGCGGTTGAGGCCGGCGCCGTCGTCGCGCACCTCGATGAGGATGTTGCCGCCCTGATGGCGGGCGGACAGGGTCAGCCGGCCGGTGCGCGACTTGCCGGCAGCCTCGCGCTGGTCCGGCGACTCGATGCCATGGTCGAGGCTGTTGCGCACCAGGTGGGTGAGCGGATCGATGATGCGCTCGACCAGGCTCTTGTCCAGCTCGGTGGACTTGCCCTCGGTGACCAGCTCGATCTCCTTGCCCAGCTTGGCGGCCAGGTCGCGCACCTGGCGCGGGAAGCGGCTGAACACGTAGTCCATCGGCACCATGCGGATCGACATCACCGCTTCCTGCAGGTCGCGCGCATTGCGCTTGAGCAGGCCCATGCCGTTGAGCAGCTCGCTGTGCAGGGCGCCGTCGAGCTGGCCGGCGGTCTGCTCGAGCATCGACTGGGTGATCACCAGCTCGCCGACCAGGTTGATGATCTGATCGACCTTGTCCACCGGCACCCGCAGGCTGCTGGATTCGGCGCTGGCCGGTGCCGCCGGGCGCGCAGCGGCGGCCGGAGCGGGACTGGCCGGCGCGGCGGCAGGCGCGG
>NZ_SSTC01000123.1 GCF_004801855.1 Pseudomonas sp. A-1
AAGCCGAAGCCGAAGCCGAAGCCGAAGCCGAAGCCGAAGCCGAAGCCGAAGCCGAAGCCGAAGCCGAAGCCGAAGCCACGGACCTGGACTTCCTGGCACTGTCGCTGGCCCAGGAGCGCGGATTCGCCGAGCCGATGGCCGCCGAGGCTCCGGCGCTGCCCGCTGCATCGCAGCATGCGGCGGCCCTGCAGGCCGACCTGCAGAGCAGCCTGGTGGTCGAGCGCGACCCGGAGCTGGTGGAGATCTTCCTCGAGGAAGGCTTCGACATCCTCGACTCCGCCGGCGAGGCCCTGCAGCGCTGGATCGAGGCAGGCGCCCGCGGTCCGGGCCTGGAAGCCCTGCAGCGCGATCTGCACACCCTCAAGGGCGGTGCGCGCATGGCCGAGGTCAGCGAGGTCGGCGACCTGGCTCACGAGCTGGAATACCTCTACGAAGGCCTCGGCGATGGCCGCCTGCAGGCGGAGTCTTCGCTGTTCGGTCTGCTGCACGACAGCCACGACCGCCTGGCCCTGATGCTCGAGGCCTTGCGCAGCGGCAAAGCGCTGCCCGATGGCGCACAACTGATCGAGGCGATCCGTCGCTTCCGCCGGCAAGGGCAGCAGGGCGGCGATACCCGCCAGCCTGCCGCCCCGGTCCTGTCCGAGGCTGCCGCGTCTTGCGCGGCGCCGCTCGATGCGCTGGCGCAGGCCGGGCAACCGCTCGACGACAGTGCGGCGGACGATGACGAATCGGGCTTCCTCACTCCGGAGCTGAGCGACAGCGATGTGCTGTCGCTGTTCCTCGAGGAGGCCGGCGACCTGCTGGAGGCGCTGGAGTCCGCACTCGGCAGCTGGGAAGGCCGTGGTGCCGCGCCGCTGGACGACCTGCTGCGCGTGCTGCACACCCTCAAGGGCGGTGCGCGGCTGGCCGGCCTGCGGCATCTGGGCGAGCTGGCCCTCGAACTCGAGCAGCACCTGAACGCGGCCGCGACCGACAGCAGCGCGCTGGCCTCGCTGTTCCCGGCCCTGCAGAGCGGTTACGAGCGCCTGCTGGCCGATGTCGAGCAGCTGCGCACGCGGCTGCCCAGCGAGGCGGCCGAAGGGCCGGAGCCGTCCGCTGCGCCGGTCGCGCCGCGCCTGGAGCCGCTGGTGCAGCGGCTCACCCCGGTGCGCGACGACGTTCCGCGCAAGGTGCTGCCCTTCGTCCAGCGTGCCCAGCAGGCGGCTGCCGAGGCCGCTGCGCGTCGCGCGCCGCAGGAGCTGGTCAAGGTGCCGGCGGAGCTGCTCGAGGCGCTGGTCAACCTGGCCGGCGAGACCTCGATCTTCCGGGGGCGCGTCGAGCAGCAGGTCAACGACACCGCCTTCACCCTCGGCGAGATGGAAGCGACCATCGAACGGGTGCGCGACCAGCTGCGCCGCCTGGATACCGAAACCCAGGCGCAGATCCTCTCGCGCTACCAGGCCGAGAGCGAGCGGGCCGGCTACGAGGACTTCGACCCGCTGGAAATGGACCGCTACTCGCAGCTGCAGCAGCTCTCGCGCGCACTGTTCGAGTCGGCTTCCGACCTGCTCGACCTCAAGGAAACCCTGACCGCGCGCAACCGCGATGCGGAGACCCTGCTGCTGCAGCAGGCGCGGGTCAACACCGAGCTGCAGGAAGGCCTGATGCGCACCCGCATGGTGCCGTTCGACCGCCTGGTGCCGCGCCTGCGCCGCATCGTGCGCCAGGTCGCCGGCGAGCTGGGCAAGCAGGTCGAACTGGTGGTGCACAACGCCGAAGGCGAGATGGACCGCAGCGTGCTGGAAGGCATGGTGGCGCCGCTGGAGCACATGCTGCGCAATGCCGTCGACCACGGCATCGAGGCGCAGGAAGTGCGCCGCGCCGCCGGCAAGCCGGAGGCGGGCACCATCCGCCTGAGCCTGAGCCGCGAGGGCGGCGACATCCTGCTGACCCTGGCCGACGACGGCGCCGGGGTGAACATCGCTGCAGTGCGCCGCAAGGCCGTCGAGCGCGGCCTGATGGCCGCCGAGTCCGAACTGTCCGACTACGAGGTGCTGCAGTTCATCCTCGAGGCCGGCTTCTCCACCGCCGCCAAGGTCACCCAGATCTCCGGGCGTGGCGTGGGCATGGACGTGGTGGCCTCCGGGGTCAAGCAGCTCGGCGGCTCGGTCAGCATCGACTCGGTCGCCGGCCAGGGCACCCGCTTCCTGGTGCGCCTGCCGTTCACCGTGTCGGTCAACCGCGCGCTGATGGTGCACTCCGGCGAAGACCTGTACGCCATCCCGCTGAACACCGTGGAGGGCATCGTGCGCATCTCGCCCTACGAGCTGGAGGCCTACTACCAGCCGGGCGCACCGCGCTTCGAGTACGCCGGGCAGCAGTACCAGGTGAAGTATCTCGGCGAGCTGCTGAACAACGGCCAGCAGCCCAAGCTGGCGGCGCAGAGCCTGCCGCTGCCGGTGATCCTGGTGCGCTCGGCGGAATACGCCACCGCGGTGCAGGTGGACAGCCTGGCCGGCTCGCGCGAGATCGTGGTGAAGAGTCTCGGCGCGCAGTTCTCCGGCGTGCCGGGGATCTCCGGCGCAACCATCCTCGGCGACGGCCGGGTGGTGGTGATTCTCGACCTGCTGGCCACCCTGCGTGCCCGCCAGGCCCAGCAGCTGCCAAGGCAGGCCGGTGTGGCGCGCCTCGGCACGGAGAGCGCCGACAAGCAGCGCCCGCCGCTGGTCATGGTGGTCGACGACTCGGTGACCGTGCGCAAGGTGACCACGCGCCTGCTCGAGCGCAATGGCATGGAGGTGCTGACCGCCAAGGACGGCGTCGACGCCATCGCCCAGCTGCAGGACGTGGTGCCGGACGTGATGCTGCTCGACATCGAGATGCCGCGCATGGACGGCTTCGAGGTGGCCACCCTGGTGCGCCACGACGAGCGTCTCAAGGACCTGCCGATCATCATGATCACCTCGCGGACCGGCGAGAAGCACCGCGAGCGCGCGCTGGCCATCGGAGTCAACCAGTATCTCGGCAAGCCGTATCAGGAAGCGGCGCTGCTCGAGCAGATCCAGCAGCTGGTAGGTCGTCATGAGTGAACGTAGCAGCGGCCGCGTCGCGGTCATCGCCGATACCTCGCTGCAGCGCCACGTGCTGCAGCAGACCCTGCAGGCCAACGGCTACCAGGTGCTGCTCAACAGCGACCCGCTGCGTCTCGACGACGAGCAGCTGAGCGCCTGCATGCCGGATCTGTGGCTGGTCGACCTGGCCCAGCTGGAGGATTCGCCGCTGATCGACCGGCTCCTCGAGCAGGCCAGCGCCCCGGTGCTGTTCGGCGAGGGACAGGCTCCGGAGCGCAGCTCCGAGCACTACCCCCGCTGGGAGCGGCGTCTGCTCGGCAAGCTCAAGCGCCTGGTCGGCGATCCGGCCCGCGCGGTCGGCCCGAGCCTGGAGGCGCTGCTCGCCAACGGCCAGCGCCCGCCGCGGCTCAACCTGCCGGAAGCGCTGGCCGAGACGGCGCTGGCCATCGGCGAACCGGCCGAGCAGGTGTGGCTGCTGGCGGCCTCGCTGGGCGGCCCGGAGGCGGTCAAGGAGTTCCTCGACGCCCTGCCCGGCGGCCTGCCGCTGGGCTTCATCTACGCCCAGCACATCGATCCGTCGTTCGAGCAGCGCCTGCCCCAGGCGGTCGGCCGCCACAGCCAGTGGCCGGTCAACCTGGCCCGCGAGGGCGACCGGGTGCGCTGCGGCGAGGTGGTGGTGGCGCCGATCAGCCACGAGCTGGCCTTCGACGAGGATGGCTGCATGCGCATCCTCGACCGCTCCTGGCCGGAGCCCTACAGCCCGTCGATCGACCAGATGATGCTCAACCTGGCCCAGCAGTTCCCGTCCTGCTGCGGCGTGATCGCCTTCAGCGGCATGGGCAGCGACGGCAGCGCCGCCGCCGCCTATCTGCGCCGTCAGGGCGGCCTGATCTGGACCCAGAAGGCCGACAGCTGCGCCTGCCCGAGCATGCCGGACAGCCTGCGCGACGGCGGCCACAGCAGTTTCAGCGCGACCCCGCGCGAGCTGGCCGAGGCGCTGGTGGTGCGCCTGGCCGAGCAGTACGACCAGTGAGCAGGAGTCAGCCATGAGCCAAGCAGCCCCCGTCACCGCCGGCGCGGCACAACAAACCCTCAACACCCTGCTGTTGCCGCTCAGCGACCGCGTCCTGCTGCTGCCCAGCGTGGCGCTGGCCGAGCTGATCAACCAGCGTCCGGTCGAGGCGCATCCGGGGACTCCGGACTGGTATCTGGGCGACCTCATCTGGCGCGACCTGCGCCTGCCGCTGCTGTCCTTCGAGGCGGCGTCCAGCGGCAAGCCGCCGGCACCGGTGGGCAGCGGGGCGCGCATCGCGGTGATCAACGCCATCGGCGGCCGGCCGCAACTGAAGTTCTTCGCCCTGCTGGTGCAGGGCATCCCGCGGCCGCAGAGGCTCGATACCCAGCTGGCCAGCGCCGGCGCCCCGCTGGCCGCGCTGGAGCTGGATTCGGCGCTGGTCGAGGGCGAGCTGGCGCGCATCCCCGATCTGATCGCCCTGGAGCAGAAGCTGGCCGATATCGGCCTGATCTGAGCTGAACCGCCGCAACGCCACAGGCCCGCATCTGCGGGCCTGTGGCGTTTCAGGGGCAGGCGTTCAGAAGTCGCCCCACAGCTGCTGGGCCACGCTGAGCGCCACCACCGGCGCGGTCTCGGTGCGCAGCACCCGCGGGCCGAGGCGGGCGGCCTGGTAGCCGGCGCGCTGCGCCTGCGCCACCTCGGCGTCGCTCAGGCCGCCTTCCGGGCCGATCAGGAAGGCCAGCGAGGCCGGGCGGGCATGGCCGGTCAGCGGCTCGGCGACCGGATGCAGCACCAGCTTCAGCTCGGCGGCGGTCTGCTCCAGCCACTCGGCCAGGGACAGCGGCGCATGGATGATCGGCAGCACCGAGCGGCCGCACTGCTCGCAGGCGCTGATCGCCACCTGGCGCCAGTGGGCCAGGCGCTTGTCGGCGCGCTCGTCCTTCAGGCGTACCTCGCAGCGCTCGCTGACGATCGGGGTGATCTCGGCGACCCCCAGCTCGGTGGCCTTCTGGATCGCCCAGTCCATGCGCTCGCCGCGCGACAGGCCCTGGCCGAGGTGGATGTGCAGCGGCGACTCGGCGAGCCCGGCGAGCTGCTCGCGCAGCTCCACCTGCACGTTCTTCTTGCCCACCTCGACCAGTTCGCCGACGAACTCGCGGCCGCTGCCGTCGAACAGCTGCACGGCGTCGCCGGCGGCGAGCCGCAGCACGCGGCCGATGTAGTGGGCCTGGGCCTCCGGCAGATCGAAACGGCCGAGGGACAGGGGGAGATCGACGAAGAAACGGGATAGACGCATGGTGGGCAGCGGCGGACGGCGACGGAAAGACGGCTAGCTTACCGGTTTCCGTGCGCCGCTTGCAGGTCAGCCCGGATCGTGGAAGGTCGCCGGGCCGCCGGCCGGCACGCTCACGCGGACCGCCTCGCGGGTGGCGATGTCGATGCCCTCGCTGGCCACCTCGGCGAGGAAGTCGATCTGCTCGGGGGTGATCACGTAGGGCGGCAGGAAGTACACCACGCTGCCCAGCGGTCGCAGCAGCGCGCCGCGCGCCAGGGCGTGCTGGTAGACGGCGAGGCCGCGGCGCTCCTGCCACGGATAGGGCGTCCTGCCGGCCTTGTCGGCGACCATCTCGATGGCCAGCGCCATGCCGGTCTGGCGCACCTCGGCGACGTGCGGGTGGTCCCCGAGGTGCGCGGTGGCGCTGGCCATGCGCGCGGCCAGGGCCTTGTTGCGCTCGATCACGTCGTCCTGCGCGAAGATGTCCAGGGTCGCCAGGGCGGCGGCGCAGGCCAGCGGGTTGCCGGTGTAGGTGTGCGAGTGGAGGAAGGCGCGCAGGGTGGCATAGTCGGCGTAGAACGCCTGGTAGACGTCGTCGGTGGTCAGCACCGCGGCCATCGGCAGGTAGCCGCCGGTCAGCGCCTTGGACAGCACCAGGAAGTCGGGGGTGATGCCGGCCTGCTCGCAGGCGAACATGGTGCCGGTGCGGCCGAAGCCGACGGCGATCTCGTCGGCGATCAGGTGCACGCCGTAACGGTCGCAGGCCTCGCGAAGCAGCCGCAGGTACACCGGGTGGTACATGCGCATGCCGCCGGCGCCCTGGATCAGCGGCTCGACGATCACCGCGGCGATCTCGCCGTGATGCTCGGCCAGGGTCTGCTCCATGTGGGCGAACATCGCCTGCGAATGCTCCTCCCAGCTCACCCCCTCCGGGCGCAGGTAGCAGTCCGGGCTGGGCACCTTGAAGGTGTCCAGCAGCAGCGGCTTGTAGGTGTCGGTGAACAGCGCCACGTCGCCCACCGACATGGCCGCCACGGTTTCGCCGTGGTAGCTGTTGGTCAGGGTGACGAAGCGCTTCTTGCCGTCGCGGCCGGCGTTGCGCCAGTAGTGGAAGCTCATCTTCAGCGCCACCTCGATGCCCGAGGAGCCGTTGTCGGCGTAGAACACCCGGGAAAGGCCCGGCGGGGTGATCGCCACCAGGCGTTCGGACAGCTCGATTACCGGCTGGTGGCTGAAGCCGGCGAGCATCACGTGCTCGAGGCTCTCCAGCTGCTCCTTGATGCGCGCGTTGATTCGCGGGTTGGCGTGGCCGAACACGTTGACCCACCAGGAGCTGACCGCATCCAGGTAGCGCCGGCCGTCGAAGTCCTCCAGCCACACGCCCTCGCCCCGACGGATCGGGATCAGTGGCAGCTGCTCGTGGTCCTTCATCTGTGTGCAGGGGTGCCAGAGCACGGCCAGATCGCGCTCCATCCACTGTTGATTGCGGCTCATCGACGGCGCTCCTCGAACGGACAGGGCGCACAGTGTAGCCCCGGGGCCGCAGGGATGGGCAGAGGCGCGGATCCATCGGACATTCGAATTGTTTTGAACCAGAAATTCCGCTTTATATCGATGGGTTTGTTGCTAGTCTTGGCTTCTCGCTTTTAACGGGAATCCTTCTCATGCAATGGCGCAATTCCGCCCGCCGCTACGGGCTGGTCAGCATCCTCCTGCACTGGGGCATCGCCCTGGCGGTGTTCGGCCTGTTCGGCCTCGGCCTGTGGATGGTCGGCCTCGACTACTACAGCAGCTGGTACCGCCGCGCCCCCGACCTGCACAAGGGCATCGGCATCCTGCTGCTGCTGGCCATGCTGCTGCGCGTGGTCTGGCGGCTGGTCAGCCCGCCGCCGCCGGCGCTGGCCAGCTACAGCGCGCAGACCCGCGCCGGCGCCGCGCTGGCCCACGGCCTGCTGTATCTCGGGCTGTTCGCCCTGATGGTTTCCGGTTACCTGATCTCCACCGCCGACGGCCGCGCCATCGAGGTGTTCGGCTGGTTCAGCGTGCCGGCCACCCTCAGCGGCATCGACGGCCAGGAAGACATCGCCGGCCTCGTGCACCGCTGGCTGGCCTGGGGCCTGATCGGCCTGGCCGTGCTGCACGCCCTGGCCGCCCTCAAGCACCACTTCATCGACCGCGACGCGACCCTCAAGCGCATGCTGGGCCGCGCCGAATGACCCCTAGACTGCAACGGAGTCCCACCATGCTGAAGAAATCCCTGCTCGCCCTGAGCCTCGGTTCCCTGCTGTTCGGCGCCCAGGCCATGGCCGCCGACTACAAGATCGACAAGGAAGGCCAGCACGCCTTCGTCAACTTCAAGATCAGCCACCTCGGCTACAGCTGGCTGTACGGCACCTTCAAGGACTTCGACGGCAGCTTCAGCTTCGATGCTGCCAAGCCGGAGGAGAGCAAGGTCAAGGTCGAGCTGAAGACCGCCAGCGTCGACTCCAACCACGCCGAGCGCGACAAGCACCTGCGCAGCGCCGACTTCCTCAACGTGGCCAAGCACCCGACCGCCACCTTCGAGTCCACCGGCGTGAAGTCCACCGGCGAGGGCACCGCCGACATCGCCGGCAACCTGACCCTCAACGGCGTGACCAAGCCGGTGGTGATCGCCGCCAAGTTCATCGGCGAAGGCCAGGATCCGTGGGGCGGCTACCGCGCCGGCTTCGAGGGCAGCACCAGGCTCAAGCTCAAGGACTTCGACATCCAGAAGGACCTCGGCCCGGCTTCCCAGGAAGTCGAGCTGATCATCTCCGTCGAGGGCGTGCGCCAGTAACGCGCCGTCCCTGAACGACAACGCCGCCCGAATGGGCGGCGTTGTCGTTTCCGGCAGCGACTGCGCCGCAGGAGCGGCGCGGGCGCTTACTTGTTGCGGGTCAGCAGCGCCGGCTTCTCGCTGCGCGGGCGGTTTTCCTGCTCCAGCTGTTCCAGCTGCTCGGCGGTGGGCAGGCGGTCGCTGCGCGACGGCTTGCGCACGATCACCGGCTGGGTGTCGCGCGGGCTGCGCACGGCCGCCGGCTCGCGCAGCGGCGGCTCACGCAGCAGGCTGTCGCGGGCGCGCTGGCCGAGGTCGCCG
>NZ_SSTC01000124.1 GCF_004801855.1 Pseudomonas sp. A-1
CAGGGCTGGGGGCCGGGGCGCTACTGGACGCTGCCGCGCCCGCTGGCCGCCCTCGGCGCGCTGCTCGGCGAGCGCCTGGGCTGGCGCGCGCTGAACCGCCAGACCCTGCGTCTCGCCCGGCGCGACAACCTGGCCTCGCCCGAGCCGCTGGCCGAAGCCTGCGGCCACCGCTGCCAGCCACTGGCGATGCGCCTGCACGACTGGCCGCAGGCGAGCGAGAGCCTCGGCCTGATCATGCAGCCGCTGCTGCTCGCCCTGCTGGTGCTGATCTGGCTGGGCACCGCGCTGGCCTGCCTCGGCCCCGGCTTCGCCTGGGGCCTGCGCATCCTCGCCGAGGCCGGCATCGACGGCTGGCCGGCGCGCATCGCCGTGGCCGGCGGCGCCCTGCTCGACGGCGCCCTCGGCCTCGGCCTGCTGTGGCGGCGCTGGCGCCGTCGCGCGCTGCAGGCGCAGGTCGCCCTGATGCTCGCCTACACGGCGCTGATCTCCTGGCTGCTGCCGCACTACTGGTTCGATCCCTTCCAGGGCGTCGGCAAGAACCTGGTGCTGCTGGCCCTCAGCCTGTGGCTGCTGTGGCTGCCACCCGCCCACGGACGGAGCGCCTCATGACCTTCTACCTGCTGCTCAAGACCCTGCACATCCTCTCCTCCACCCTGCTGTTCGGCACCGGCCTCGGCTCGGCGTACTACGCCTGGCGCGCCTGGAAAAGCGCCCAGGTGACGACCATCGCCACCACCTTCCGCCACCTGGTCGCCGCCGACTGGCTGTTCACCACGCCCACCGCCATCCTCCAGCCGCTCAGCGGCCTGGCCATGGTCCACCTGGGCGGCTGGCCGCTCGGCCAGCACTGGCTGCTGGTGACCCTGGTCCTCTATGCGCTGGCCGGGCTGTGCTGGCTGCCGGTGGTGTGGCTGCAGATCCGCGTGCGCGACCTGGCCGTGCAGGCCGAGCGCGACGGCACGCCGCTGCCGGCGCTGGCCGGGCGCTACATGGCCTGGTGGTTCGCCCTCGGCTGGCCGGCGTTCACCGCCTTCGTGGTGATTTTCGGCCTGATGGTGGTCAAGCCCGCCTGAAGCCGGAAACGACGACGGCGCCCGCAGGCGCCGTCGGCATTGCTCCGTGGGCATCAGCCGCGCAGCGAGATCACCGGCCAGCCGCGCTGTTCGGCGATGGCGCGCAGCTCCGCGCAGGGGTCGACCGCCACCGGCTGGTCGACCTGCTCGAGCAGCGGCAGATCGTTGCGCGAGTCGCTGTAGAAGGTGCTGCCGGCCAGGCTCATGCCGTTCTCCAGCAACCAGCGCTCCAGGCGGGTCACCTTGCCCTCGCGGAAGCAGGGGATGTCGGTGGTGCGCCCGGTGTACTGCCCGTCCTGCATCTCGCACTCGGTGGCCAGCAGGGTGTCGACGCCCAGGCGCGCGGCGATCGGCGCGGTGACGAAGCGGTTGGTGGCGGTGATGATCACCAGCCGGTCGCCGGCGGCGCGGTGCTCGGCGAGCAGCGCCTCGCCCCTGGGCAGGATGATCGGCTCGATGCACTCGGCCATGAACTCGCGGTGCCAGGCGTCCAGCTGCGCGCGGTCGTACTGGCCGAGCACCGCCAGGCAGAAGTTCAGGTAGGCCTGGATGTCCAGACGCCCGGCCAGGTAGTCCTGGTAGTACTCGTCGTTGCGCGCCTTGTAGGTGGCCTCGTCGAGGATGCCGCGACGGCATAGCCAGTCGCCCCAGGCATGGTCGCTGTCGCCGGCCAGCAGGGTGTTGTCGAGGTCGAATAGCGCCAGACGCACGGTGGGAATTCTCTTCGGATGGGGATGGGAACGACCAAGCCTACCCCGTTTTGTCGGGGCTGCCCACGTGCCGCCGCATCCGCGTTGCCGCTGTGACGGGCTTTGTGGAACAATCCGGGCATATATGTTTCGAGGTATCCGCCGTGATCGATCCCGATGGTTTCCGACCGAATGTCGGCATCATCCTGGCCAATGAAGTCGGTCAGGTGCTGTGGGCGCGACGCATCAACCAGGATGCCTGGCAGTTTCCCCAGGGTGGCATCAACCCGCAGGAGTCGCCGGAAGAGGCACTGTTTCGCGAATTGAACGAGGAAGTCGGCCTGGAGCCCCAGGATGTGCGCATCCTCGCCTGCACGCGCGGCTGGTTGCGCTATCGTTTGCCGCAGCGCCTGGTGCGCACCCACAGCCAGCCGCTGTGCATCGGCCAGAAGCAGAAGTGGTTCCTGCTGCACCTGACCGGCGACGAGCAGCGGGTGCGCATGGACCTGACCGGCAAGCCGGAGTTCGACGGCTGGCGCTGGGTCAGCTACTGGTATCCGCTGGGCCAGGTGGTGTCCTTCAAGCGCGAGGTGTACCGCCGCGCCCTGAAGGAACTGGCGCCGCGCCTGCCGATCCGCGACTGAGTCCTTTAATCCGAGGCCGACCTGTAGAGGAGCGCCCAACCTTTGACCATGCTCCACACGCTGCGCAAGATCATCCAGGAGGTCAACGCCGCCCGGGATCTCGATACCGCTCTGGCGATCATCGTCGAGCGCGTGCGTGCAGCCATGGGCACCCAGGTCTGCTCGGTGTACCTGCTCGACCCGCAGAGCAACCGTTTCGTGCTGATGGCCACCGAAGGCCTCAACAAGGACTCCATCGGCCAGGTCAGCATGGCGCCCAGCGAGGGCCTGGTCGGCCTGGTCGGCACCCGCGAGGAGCCGCTCAACCTCGAGGACGCCTCCAGCCACCCGCGCTTCCGCTACTTCGCCGAGACCGGCGAGGAGCGCTACGCCTCCTTCCTCGGCGCGCCGATCATCCACCACCGCCGGGTGATGGGCGTGCTGGTGGTGCAGCAGAAGGAGCGCCGCCAGTTCGACGAGGGCGAGGAAGCCTTCCTGGTCACCATGAGCGCCCAGCTCGCCGGGGTGATCGCCCACGCCGAAGCGACCGGCTCGATCCGCGGCCTCGGCAAGCAGGGCAAGGCCACTCCCGACACCCGCTTCCTCGGCGTACCCGGCTCGCCCGGCGTGGCCCTCGGCAGCGCCGTGGTGGTGCTGCCGCCGGCCGACCTCGAGGTGGTGCCGGACCGCCCGGTCGACGACATCGACGGCGAGATCGCCTACTTCTACAACGCCGTCGAGGCGGTGCGAAAGGACATGCGCGAGCTGTCCGCGCGGCTGGCCAGCCAGCTGCGCCAGGAGGAGCGCGCGCTGTTCGACGTCTACCTGATGATGCTCGACGACGCCTCGATCGCCGGCGAAGTCATCAAGGTCATCGAGACCGGCCAGTGGGCCCAGGGCGCCCTGCGCCAGGTGGTCAACGGCCATGTGCAGCGCTTCGAGCTGATGGACGACGCCTACCTCAGCGAGCGCGCCTCGGACATCAAGGACATCGGCCGGCGCATCCTCGCCTACCTGCAGCAGGCCCGCCAGCAGAAGCTGGTCTACCCGGACAGCACCATCCTGGTCAGCGAGGAGCTGTCGCCGGCGATGCTCGGCGAGGTGCCGTCCGGCAAGCTGGCCGGCCTGGTCTCGGTGACCGGCTCGAGCAACTCGCACGTCGCCATCCTCGCCCGCGCCATGGGCATCCCCACGGTGATGGGCGCGGTCGACCTGCCCTACACCATGCTCGACGGCATCGAGCTGATCGTCGACGGCAACCGCGGCGACGTGTTCACCAACCCCTCTCCCGGCCTGCGCCGCCAGTTCAGCGAGATCGCCGAGGAGGAGCGCCAGCTCAACCGCGGCCTCGATGCCCTGCGCAGCCTGCCCTGCGAGACCACCGACGGCCACCGCATGCCGCTGTGGGTCAACACCGGGCTGTTCGCCGACATCGCCCGCGCCCAGGAGCGCGGTGCCGAGGGCGTCGGCCTGTACCGCAGCGAAGTGCCGTTCATGACCAACGAGCGCTTCCCCAGCGAGAAGGAGCAGGTGGCGATATACCGCGACCAGCTCAGGGCCTTCCACCCGCTGCCGGTGACCATGCGCACCCTCGACATCGGCGGCGACAAGGCGCTGTCCTACTTCCCGATCAAGGAAGAGAACCCCTTCCTCGGCTGGCGCGGCATCCGCGTCACCCTCGACCACCCGGAGATATTCCTGGTCCAGGCGCGCGCCATGCTCAAGGCCAGCGAGGGCCTGGAGAACCTGCGCATCCTGCTGCCGATGATCAGCGGCCTGCCCGAACTGGAGGAGGCGCAGCGCCTCTTGCACCGCGCCTGGAGCGAGGTGCGCGAGGAAGGCGTCGACGTGCCCATGCCGCCGGTGGGGGTGATGATCGAGATCCCCGCCGCGGTGTTCCAGACCCGCGAACTGGCCCGCCAGGTCGACTTCCTGTCGGTCGGCTCCAACGACCTGACCCAGTACCTGCTGGCGGTCGACCGCAACAACCCGCGGGTGGCCAACCTCTACGACTACCTGCACCCGTCGATCCTGCAGGCGCTCAAGCGCGTGGTCGACGATGCGCACAGCGTCGGCAAGCCGGTGAGCATCTGCGGCGAGATGGCCGGAGACCCGACGGCCGCCCTGCTGCTGATGGCCATGGGTTTCGACTCGCTGTCGATGAACGCCACCAACCTGCCCAAGGTGAAGTGGCTGCTGCGCCAGCTGTCGCTGGAGCAGGCGCGCGAGCTGCTCGACCTGGTGCTGGCCCTCGACCACGCCCCGCTGATCCACAGCACCCTGCAGCTGCACCTGCGCAACCTCGGCCTGAGCCGCATGCTGGCGCCGGGCGGCAGCGTGCAGGGCTGAGTCCGGCGCGCGATTTCACCCGGAGCCTAGAGCCGCGGGCGGCCAATCCGGTACCATGCCGCTTTGCCTGCGGGGAGTGGCAATGGAGTTCGTCATCTATCTGATCCTGGGCGCCGCGGCCGGCGTGCTGGCCGGGCTGTTCGGCGTCGGCGGCGGCATGATCATCGTGCCGGTGCTGGTCTACAGCTTTCAGGTCCAGGGCTTCGCCCCCGAGGTGCTCACCCACATGGCGGTCGGCACCTCGCTGGCCACCATCGCCTTCACCTCGATCAACTCGATCCGCGCCCACCACAAGCGCGGCGCGGTGCGCTGGGAGATCGTGCGCTGGCTGACCCTCGGCATCCTCGGCGGCAGCGTGCTCGGCGGCCTGACCGCCTCCTTGCTGCAGGGCGAGTGGTTGCAGAAGATCATCGGCGTGTTCGCCATCAGCATGGCCGCGCAGATGGCCTTCAACCTGCAGCCCAAGGCCAGCGGCGGCGTGCCCGGCAAGGCCGGTCTCGGCGGCGCCGGCACGGTGATCGGCTGGGCCTCGGCGATCATCGGCATCGGCGGCGGCTCGCTGACCGTGCCCTTCCTCAGCTGGCGCAGCGTGCCGATGCAGCAGGCAGTGGCCACCTCGGCGGCCTGCGGCCTGCCCATCGCCGTGGCCAGCGCGCTGAGTTTCATGTGGCTGGGTCACGGCGAAGCCCAGCTGCCGGACTGGAGCCTGGGCTTCGTCTACCTGCCGGCGGTGGTCGGCATCGCCGCCACCTCGATGTTCTTCGCCCGCTTCGGCGCGCAGCTGGCGCACAAGCTGTCGCCGCTGGTGCTCAAGCGCCTGTTCGCCCTGCTGCTGCTTGCCGTCGGCCTGAATTTCCTGCTCTGAGGACCTGACATGCTGGTTTTCCCGCAGATCGACCCGGTGGCCGTCGCCCTCGGCCCGCTGAAGATCCACTGGTACGGCCTGATGTACCTGGTCGGCATCGGCGGCGCCTGGTGGCTGGCCTCCCGCCGCCTGGCGCGCTTCGATGCCGCCTGGACGCGCGACACCCTCTCCGACCTGGTGTTCTGGGCCGCCTGCGGCGTGGTCCTCGGCGGCCGCTTCGGCTACGTGGTGTTCTACAACTTCGAGCAGTTCCTGGCCGACCCGCTGTGGCTGCTGCGCATCTGGGAAGGCGGCATGTCCTTCCACGGCGGCTTCCTCGGCGTGATGCTGGCGATGTGGTGGTTCGGCCGGCGCACCGGCAAGCGCCTGTTCGAGCTGCTCGACTTCATCGCCCCGCTGGTACCGCTGGGCCTCGGCGCCGGACGCATCGGCAACTTCATCAATGCCGAGCTGTGGGGCAAGCCCACCGACCTGCCGTGGGCGATGCTGTTCCCGGCCTGGAGCGATCCGGCGCAGCTCGCCCGCCATCCCTCGCAGCTGTACCAGTTCGCCCTCGAGGGCGTGGCGCTGTTCGTCATCCTCTGGCTGTACTCCAGCAAGCCGCGGCCGACCATGGCGGTGTCCGGGCTGTTCGCCGCCTGCTACGGCTGCTTCCGCTTCCTCGTGGAGTTCGTCCGCGTGCCGGACGCCCAGCTCGGCTATCTGGCCGGCGGCTGGCTGACCATGGGCCAGCTGCTCAGCCTGCCGATGATCCTCGGCGGCATCGGCCTGATGGTCTACGCCTACCGGCGCCAGGCGCAGGCGGCCTGAACCGACACCGGCACGCAGGGTGCGCCATGCGCACCGAAATACCGGCGCATGGCGCACCCTACCAATACCGCCCGGCAGCCGGCCTTGAGCCGCGCCAGGCAGCTGCCTAACATTCCACCCTCCGTTCACCGAGCCCTGCCATGAAACAGTACCTCGACCTGATGCGCCGCGTGCGCGAGACCGGCACCTTCAAGGCCGACCGTACCGGCACCGGCACCTGGTCGGTGTTCGGCCACCAGATGCGCTTCGACCTGGCCGACGGCTTCCCGCTGGTGACCACCAAGAAGTGCCACCTGAAATCCATCATCCACGAGCTGCTGTGGTTCCTCAGGGGCGAGACCAACATCCGCTACCTCAAGGAAAACGGCGTCTCCATCTGGGACGAGTGGGCCGACGAGAACGGCGAGCTGGGCCCGGTGTACGGCTACCAGTGGCGCAGCTGGCCGGCGCCCAACGGCGAGTCGATCGACCAGATCGCCAACCTCGTCGCGATGATCAGGAAGAATCCGGACTCGCGCCGGCTGATCGTCTCGGCGTGGAACCCGGCGCTGGTCGAGCAGATGGCCCTGCCGCCCTGCCACGCGCTGTTCCAGTTCTACGTGGCCGACGGCAAGCTGAGCTGCCAGCTGTACCAGCGCTCGGCCGACATCTTCCTCGGCGTGCCGTTCAACATCGCCAGCTACGCCCTGCTGACGATGATGGTGGCGCAGGTCTGCGACCTCGAGCCCGGCGAGTTCGTCTGGACCGGCGGCGACTGCCACCTGTACGCCAACCACCTGGAGCAGACCGACCTGCAGCTGTCGCGCGAGCCCCTGCCGCTGCCGCAGATGAAGCTGAACCCGACGGTGAAGGACCTGTTCGCCTTCCGCTTCGAGGACTTCGAGCTGGTCGGCTACCAGAGCCACCCGCACATCAAGGCGCCGGTGGCGGTCTGACCTCCCGAATGCACGAGGCCCCGCGCGGCAGTTGCCGGGCGGGGCCTCGTGCCGTTCAGCGACAGATCAGAGGCTGAGCAGCCACAGGCTGATGCCGGGGAACAGCGCCAGCAGGACGATGCGCAGGACGTCCGAGGTGAGGAAGGGCACCACGCCCCTGGCGGTTTCGGTCAGCGGCACGTTGCCGGCGGCGCGCTGGACGATGAACAGGTTCATCCCCAGCGGCGGCGTCACCAGGCCGATCTCCACCACCATCAGGGCGAGGATGCCGAACCAGATCGACTTCTCGGAAGGATCCAGGCCGAAGAAGTCCAGGCCCATGATCACCGGGTAGAAGATCGGGATGGTCAGCAGGATCATCGCCAGCGAGTCCATCACGCAGCCGAGCAGCAGGTACAGCACGAGGATGGCGAACAGCACCAGCATCGGCGCCAGGCCGCTGTTCTTCACCCACTCGGCCAGCTCGTTGGGCATCTGGGTCAGCGCCAGGCCCGAGTTGAGCAGATCGGCGCCGAGCAGCACGAGGAAGATCATCGCGGTGGTCTCGGCAGTGCCGAGCAGGCTGGTGCGGATGCCTTCCCAGCGCATGCCGCCCTGGATCACCGCGAGGATGCCGCAGGCCGCGGCGCCGATGGAGGCCGCCTCGGTGGGGTTGGACCAGCCGCCGTAGATGCCGACGATCACCACGATGAACACACCGACCACCGGCAGCACGCCGATCGTGGCCTTGATCCGCTCGCTGGCGGTGGCCTTGCGCTGCTCGTTGGCATGGCCGCCTTCACGGGCGACCATGATGCGCAGCACGATCATGTAGCCGATCACCGCGAGGATGCCGGGGATCACCGCCGCGACGAACAGCTTGGCGATGGACTCCTGGGTCAGCACCGCGTAGATGATCAGCGGCACCGACGGCGGGATGAGGATGCCCAGGGTGCCGCCGGCGGCCACGGTGGCGGTGGCCAGGCGGCCGGAGTAGTTGTAGCGGCGCAGCTCGGGCAGGGCCACGTGGCTCATGGTCGCCGCGGTGGCCAGCGAGGAGCCGCAGATGGCGCCGAAGCCGGCGCAGGC